>JAYWMP010000249.1:0-1898 GCA_035873255.1 Nitrospirota bacterium | reverse complement strand
TACATTCAGAGGAGATGAAAAAGATACGGAGTCGCTTATTGCTTCAATTGAATCGATGGGCCTGAATTTCACGCAGGGACGATTTTTCCATATCCTCGGCAACAACGACAAGGGCAAGGCGGTATCCATTCTGATCGATTTATACAGGAAAGAATTCGGCGACGTCGTGACAGTCGCGATTGGAGACAGCCCCAATGATATCCCGATGCTCGAAAAAGTAAAATATCCGGTCATCGTTAAAAAACCCGGCGGGCAATATGATCGCCGCATTAATGTCCCCGATCTCATAAAGGCGGATGGCGTCGGACCTGAAGGATGGAATTCCGCTATACTGAAGATTCTATCCGGGCCGCGTCTTTCAGGGTAAGGCGCGCACTGTTAAGAGTATGGCTGCCCGGAGGCGGCATTTTCCTGTATAACCGGATTGATTATCCAGATATTGCCGAACTCTTTTTCCTGGTACACACGGGCCAACCCAAGCCTCAGAAGCTCAAGGAGTGCAAGAAATGTTATTATTAACTGCCGTCTTGTCAGACTGTCTCTGAATAACTCCTCAAACCTCATGCTTTCCGTATTTTCGAGCATATCCACTATTAAATTCATTTTATCCTTTACTGTCAGAAGCTCCCGGGTAATCGTAACAACATCCGGGGGCGCATTATCAAGCATCTTTTTGAAGGCGCCTAATAAATCGTAGACATTGACGTTAAAAAGATACAGCTCGTTCGTAACAGGCTCTTCTTCATTATCTTCCACCGGCTGCCGGCAAAAAAAATCCAGACTTTCTTCCTCCCTTTCCCTTAAAACCATTGCACCATCTTTAAATGCCTGGTATTCGAGAAGTCTCTGTACCAGCTCAAGCCTTGGGTCTTCAGCTTCCGTCTCCTCAGCCTGTTCGTCGACCGGCAAAAGCATTCTGGATTTAATATATATGAGAGAGGCGGCCATAACAAGAAATTCTCCAGCTATCTCCAGGTCAAGCACCTTCATTACGTTAATATATTCCAGATACCGGCCTGTGATAAAGGAAATAGGTATGTCATATATGTCGATTTTATTCTCCTTTATCAGATGCAACAGCAGATCAAGGGGACCTTCAAAGGCAGGCAGTTTAATATCATATAAATCTTCCATTTTTTATCTCTGTTACGGAACCAGGATAATCGGAAGCTCCGATTTTTCCGCGACTTTATGGGAATGGCTTCCCTCGAATAATTCAGCCAGACGATTTTTTCCCGTCGTTCTCATAACAATTATACTCGCCCCAACCTGCCTGGACAAGCGTATGATTTCCGCCGCTATTTCACCCGCGCCCAGATGCTGTTCCGCGTCAATGCCGGCTGACTTTAATCTATCGCAATATTCGGCAAGTTTTTGCTTTCTGTCATTTTCTATCGTGTCTAACGCGTACCTGTCATAACTTTTCGATAGTTTTGAGTCTATAACGTTAGAGACATAAGCCTTTTCAATAAGTCCATCGAGAAGAAGAAGCAGGTCAAGCGCCTTACCCGAAAACCCGGAACAGTCAGACGCAAAAAGCGGCTTTTTGAATATATCTCCGTTTATACGTGTCACTATTCTTCCTTCCCGTTCGAATTCCACAATATATTTGTTGACAAGTACCGGAATTTTGCTTCTTGTTATAATTTTGAGGGTCTGGGAACCGAGAAGCGACATATCAAAAGCCGCCCTTTTCTTCCTGTTCACGACTATGAGATCAACCGCCTCCAGCTCCGCGATGGAGAGAATTCCAGGGACCGGATCTCCGACTTCAATGATTATTCTGCTGTTCACACCATGCTCCGACAATGATTTTTGCCAGTCCTCAAATCTGATCCTCGCCTCTTCCCTCAGTCTCTCCTCTTCTCCCTTAAGATAACCACCATAAGGCACAAAGC
>JAYWMP010000232.1:0-6891 GCA_035873255.1 Nitrospirota bacterium | reverse complement strand
AATAAAAGTTGTATTTCTTCCAAATTACAACGTTTCGGCCGCTCAAAAAATTATTCCTGCATGTGATCTTTCAGAGCAGATATCAACAGCAGGCACTGAAGCCTCGGGCACCAGCAATATGAAGTTTGCACTCAATGGTGCATTAACAATAGGTACACTGGATGGTGCCAATATTGAAATACGAGAAGAAGTGGGCGAAGAGAATATTTTTATTTTTAGCTGTTGCCTTGTCATTTACCTGTTTTTCGGTGACTGCTTTTTCAGAAGGCCGGAATAAACAGGTGCTTGTTATTACCGTTGCTGGTGTTATTAACCCGGTTGCCTCGGAATTTATCGGCAAAAGCATAAAAACGGCGGATGAAATCGGGGCCGGGGCGCTTGTTATTAAGCTCGATACTCCAGGCGGACTTGATACTTCAATGAGAACCATAGTTAAAGATATTATCGGAAGCCGGGTGCCGGTTGTCGTGTTTGTCGCGCCGAGCGGAGCGAGGGCGGCTTCCGCCGGAGTCTTTATAACGTTTGCCGCTCATGTTGCCGCAATGGCGCCGGGAACTAATATCGGCGCGGCCCATCCTGTGTCCGTCACTGGAAAAATGGACGAGAATATGGCTAAAAAGGTCACGAATGATGCGGCGGCATATATTCGATCGCTTGCTGAAAGGAATGGAAGGAACGCCGTATGGGCGGAGGAAGCCGTCAGGAAAAGCATTTCGGCTACTGAAAGTGAGGCATTGAAGCAGAACGTTATAGATCTTATAAGCAGGGACTTGAAAACGCTGCTGGAGGATATTGACGGCATGGAGGTGATTGTTGCAACAGGCAAGAGGTCTCTCAGTACGTCCGGAGCGGTTATTATCGCTAAAGAGATGGGGGTGCGATACAAGATACTGAATTTTATTTCAGACCCGAATATCGCTTATATGCTTATGCTCCTGGGCTTTTACGGGTTGTTCTTTGAACTTACCAATCCGGGGGCGATCTTCCCCGGGGTCACTGGAGCGATCTGCCTTGTTCTGGCTTTCTACTCATTCCAGACTCTGCCGGTGAATTATGCCGGCGTGCTGCTTATTATACTGGGTATGATCCTGTTTATACTTGAAATCAAGGTTATTTCATACGGCGCCCTGACGATTGGGGGTATTATATCGATGGTTATGGGGTCCCTCATGCTCTTTGATTCCCCCAGTCCTTTTTTCAGGATTTCGCTCTATCTTATTCTTCCGACTGTGATCGTTACGGCGCTTTTCTTTTCTGTTGTGGTCAGTCTTGTGTTTAAGGCTCAAAAGAGAAAGCCTGTAACCGGCGCTGAAGGTATGATCGGCCTGGAGGGCATCGCGAATACGGATATCACAAAAGATGGAGGTGTGATATCATTGCACGGCGAGCTTTGGTCGGCATATTCAGATGAAACGATATTAAAGGGGGAGAGAGCGATTATTGAAGCCGTAAACGGTCTGAAGGTGAAGGCAAAAAAGGCCTGATGGAGTTCTGATTGATCCCAGGCCTGTTATAGAACACTTAAAAATCAGGAGGAGGTAGTTATGCCGGTGTTTCCACCAGTTTCGATGGGCATATTGATCGTTATTTTCATTGTTCTGTCGCTGTTATGGAGTTCGATAAAGATATTAAAGGAATATGAAAGGGGTGTGGTTTTCAGGCTGGGGAGAATCATAGCTTTGAAGGGGCCGGGTCTTATCATTATTATTCCGGGTATTGATAAACTTGTAAAGGTGAGCCTCAGGACTGTAACCATGGATGTTCCCTCTCAGGATGTTATCACAAAGGACAACATAACGGTCAAGGTTAATGCCGTTGTTTATTTCAGACCGATAGATCCGGTCAGGGCGATAACCGAAGTCGAAGATTTTTACTACGCCACCTCGCAGATTGCGCAGACCACGCTGAGAAGTATACTGGGACAGAGCCAGCTTGACGACCTTCTCTCAAAAAGAGATGAATTGAACGCGGAGTTGCAGAAGGTGATTGATTTTCAGACCGAGCCCTGGGGCGTAAAGGTTACTACGGTCGAGGTGAAAAATGTCGACCTGCCCTCGGAGATGCAGCGCGCCATAGCGAAACAGGCTGAAGCTGAAAGGGAAAGAAGGGCGAAGATAATCCATGCGGAGGGGGAATTTCAGGCATCGAAGACCCTCGCCAAAGCTGCCGCCGTTATTTCCGAACAACCAATAGCATTGCAGTTGAGATACCTTCAGACATTGACGGAGATCGCTACGGAAAAGAGTTCTACTATTCTGTTCCCGATTCCGATAGACCTGCTAAGAGTATTTATGCCTAAAGAGTAATGCTGCATACAGATAGTAGTCCGGGCGAAGATGTAAGATAGGGCGAAAAATAGAGACACTACGAAACAATAAGAAGAATTATATATGGATCAGAATATTCGCCCTGATATTTTTTCTCGTCTTTATTCTGATACTGTATAAAAGCGGCGTATTCCATTTTTTTATGGACAGGGACAAGCTGAAGTCTTTTCTCGATTCATTTGGCCCGCTGTCATTTGTCGGTTTCATCCTTCTCCAGATCGCACAGGTGGTTGCCGCACCTGTGCCCGGAGAAGTGACGGGATTTATCGGTGGATTCGTTTACGGGCCCATGATTGGTGTCGTTCTTTCCACTATCGGCCTTACGATCGGCTCCTGGCTGGCTTTTATGCTCTCCAGGATATTCGGAAGGCCTTTTATAGACAAGTTCGTTAAAAAGGAGACGCTTGCCAAATACGACTATCTCCTGCACCATAAGGGAGCATTCCTTGTCTTCCTTTTATTTCTTATACCCGGCCTGCCCAAGGATTATTTGTGCTATATCCTGGGACTGGGACACCTTACCGTTAAAGAATTCCTTGTCATAAGTACTATCGGACGGTTTGGCGGCACTGTTCTGCTAACGATGGGGGGCAGTTTTATTCGCCATCAACAGTACTACAGGTTTTCGGTTCTGCTGGGCGCGGTGATTGTTGTGATATTCTTTTCGATGGTATACAGGGACAGGTTCGAAAAGATTTTTCGCCGCCTGCATATCAGGGCAGGAAAGAAGGCGAAGAGGGATAAGTAAACTATTGTGGTAAATTCATTACCATCTGATCAATGAAGAAGCCCATGTGAGCCCGCCGCCGAATGCTTCGAGCAGAATGTAGTCCCCGTCTTTTATCCTTCCGGTCTGAAAGGCTTCGTCAAGGGCTATCGGAATGGATGCCGCGGAAGTATTACCGTATTTATGTATGTTTACAAAAACCTTTTCAATCGGCAGATTCAGCCGTTTCGCTGTGGCCTGTATGATCCTGATATTGGCCTGGTGAGGTATTAGCAGTGAAATCTCGGACGGCTCTATATTATTGGCCTCAAGTGTCCTGTGTGCAATTTCTGTGAGGGTCCTGACGGCGACCTTGAATGTTTCGTTGCCGTTCATTTTGATGAAATGCAGCCTGTTGGCGATAGAATCCGCTGACGGTGGATGCATGGAACCGCCGCCCGGCAGAGTGATCAGTTCCGACAGGCTTCCTTCGGAGTCTATATGTGTGGAATATATCCCTCTTTTTTCCTGTGTTCCTTCTATAATAACGGCGCCGGCTCCGTCGCCAAAGAGAATGCAGGTTGTCCTGTCCTGCCAGTCGGTGAATTTCGAGATCACTTCAGAGCCGACAAGGAGAATCCTCCTGTGCATACTCGATTTGATCAGTCCGCTGGCCACATGCAGGCCATAGATAAAACCCGAGCAGGCCGCGTTCAGGTCGAAAGCCGCGGCATTTTTTGCGCCCAGCTTTTTTTGAAGGAAACAGGCGGTTGAAGGGAAGGGCATATCTCCTGTCACGGTAGCTACGATAATGAGATCGACGTCCCGTGGTTTTAGTCCGGCCCTTTTAAGTGCGGTCCTGGAGGCTTCATAGGCGAGATCGGATGCGGTCTGGTCGTTGTTTACAACCCTGCGTTCCTTTATGCCCGTCCTTTCGGTTATCCAGTCATCCGAGGTTTCGACGATCCTCTCAAGGTCGTAATTTGTGACGACATTTTCAGGCAGATATGATCCGGTCGAGATGATTCTTCCCCTTAGCAAGACTAATTCCTTCTTTTGGGGAGGTTGTGTTCTATTGCGACGGATATCTCTTCATAGACTTTTTCCCTGGCATAATCCGCCGCGACTTTGAGGGCGTTTTTTATCGCCTTTGATGAAGACCTGCCATGGCTTATTATGGAAGCGCCGTTTATTCCGAGCAGGGGCGCTCCTCCATATTCGTCGTAATCCGTTCTCTTCTTGAAATTCTTAATGGCGGGTTTCATCATGAAATAACCGATTTTTCCGGTGGAAAGAGAAGATATTTCCTGTTTCAGCATCTTCAGTATTGTTTCGGCGAGACCTTCACTGATCTTTAGCGCGATATTTCCGATAAACCCGTCACATACCACGACATCGGCCTTGCCCCTGAAAATGTCCTTTCCCTCAATATTGCCGGTGAAGTTCAGCTTCGAAGCTTTTATGAGCCCGAAAGCCTCTTTTGTCAGCTCGTTGCCCTTTATGTCTTCTTCACCGATGCTGAGAAGCGCGACTTTAGGGTTTGGTATCCCCATGACCAGATTACAGTAGGTGCTTCCCATCAGGGCGAACTGCAGCAGATTTTCCGGCTTGCAGTCTACTGTCGCGCCGACATCCAGCATCATAAACCTGCCGTTGATCGCCGGCATCAATGTAGCAATAGCTGGTCTGTCCACCCCCCGGCACTTCCTCAGCATCAGCAGTGACGCCGCCATTACAACGCCTGAATGCCCTGCGCTGACAAAACCGTCGGCCTTGCCTGATTTTACCAGTCCGACACCAATTTTTATTGATGAGTCTCTCTTCTTTCTGATGGAGGCGGCGGCTGACTCATGCATATCAACCACCTGGGACGCGTGAGTTATGGAAATGCGGTCCGTGTCATATTTCCTGTGACTGAGCCCCTGCCTGATTAAAGCTTCATCTCCTACAAGAACTACGTCGATATCTGTATGCTCATTAACCGTCAGGACGGCTCCCTCGATATTAACAGCCGGAGCATTATCACCCCCCATTGCGTCAAGAGCGATCCTCATGCTTACTTTTCGACTATCTCGAGAACCTTATTGCCGTGGTATGTTCCGCAGCTCATACACGCCCTGTGTGGAAGTTTTACTTCCTTGCATTCAGGGCAGATACCGAGATTCGGAATGGATCCTTTCCAGTTGGCCCTTCTCTTGTCTCTTCTTGACTTTGAGTGTCTATGTGTGGGATTTGCCAATTTTTACTCCTTTCGTTTTTCCAATAAACTCTTCAAGACTTCAAGTCTTGGGTCTATCTCTTTTTTTTCACAGGCACATGCCGCTGTATTTAAATCGCAGCCGCACCTGGGACACATACCTTTACATCCTTTATTGCACAGCGGTTTCATCCGCAGGTTCAGTAGTATCTGTTCCGCAAGCATCTCCTTCAGATCCAGCGTGTTGTCCGTATAAAACCCCATATCCATCTCATCGTTTTTAAGGCACTGTCTTTCCATCCGCATATCTTCTATCGGGTGATATATGACAGCCAGCGGAACATCAAGTGTCTTTATAAATGTCTTAAGGCACCTGCCGCACTGCAACTCCAGGTCTACTTTTAACCTGCCGTTGATTATAATTTCCTGTGCGGTCCTGAGAAGTTCGAGATGTGTCGCCACTGGAGAAACGATAGTATGGTTTTCAATACCGAGCTTCTCCTCAATATCTAGAGTAAGACCTTCATCAGGGATATCTTCAATTAAAATTTTCATTTTAAAAGACCGAACTGAACTTATAATTATAAGTATTTTCCCTGAAATATGTCAAGAAATCGGGAGCTGAATCGAGTGGTATGCCGTACTGTTACGGTCATCCGGGTCTTGACCCCGATGACCGTAACACACCAATCGTTTATATGACGATAACCGGAAGAACGTTTCTTTATTCTTTTGGTTTAAAGCGCATATGCTGCTCCGGCTGAACGCCGAGGCTGTCCATGACCCTGTTTGAGTAATTGAAATAAGCGATTATCTGAACGGCATCAAGAATATCCTTATCGTCGAACCCGGATTCGCGCAGGTTGTCTATGTCCGCTTTTCCCATCTCTTTTGGAGAGAGAGTCATCTTTCCGGCAAAATCGAGAAGCGCTCTGGTTTGGGCGCCGAGGTCTACCTGTGTATAGTCTTCCTGAATTTTTAATACCTTTTCTTCATCCTGGATCTCACCACGGAGATCTGCTTCGTGACTTTCGACTCAGTAATGACACTCGTTTAGCCTGGAAACGACTGTTGCCAGAAGGACCCGATGCAATTTTGTGAGTCCGCCCGGACCTGTCATTAAGTGCCGGTATAATTGACGGCCTATCGCCATTGTCTCCGGACCCAGACTCTGAATCCTGACGAGATTGATGACATTACCAAATTTTGCTTTAGTTTCATCATAAATCTCTTTCAAATCTCCTGTTGCTTCCTGCTCTGGAACTGTTTTAATCCAACTCATTAGATTCCTCCTCTTTTCAGATTTTCGGTTGCCGTGATTTTCCGGTATTCGGTATAACGTGATTCAACAAGTTATGCCATCTCCAAACTGCCGCCAAACCACAGCCCTCCGAAAATGATATAAAAATAACACAATTCGCAGGGAATGGCAACGCAACACAACAGTGATGGTAGAATTTCTGTCGGTTTCCAGGAAAGGGCAGGGCGACATTTATGAAGCTCATCGTGAAAGAAAGTGAGTGAAATCGTATTAAAAGGATATACCTCTCATCAAGCAGGTATTGGTTTCCGTCCTAGTCTTCTGTTTCTAGTCTTCTGTTTCCAGGCTTTAACGTTCTGCGCTATGCCGTTCTTTCATTCCCCTTTGATTATTTTAGGGA
>JAYWMP010000227.1:0-5339 GCA_035873255.1 Nitrospirota bacterium | reverse complement strand
AAGCCTGTCGGTCAGGTTTGTTATATGATTGTAAAGGTCTTTTTCACTTTTCTCAAGGAAGAGTTCGGCTTTTACCGAAGGCAGCGCTGTCTTCGGTAAGATGTTGCAGACCCTCTTTATCGCGAGGAGGAAATCGGCGAAGTTCTCTTCTTTCCTGAATTTGTTTATAGCGTTGATTCGGGGAACAATTGTCTTTAATGGACGGATTGACGAAAAGTAAAGCACGGATTTTATGACATCCGCCTCGTACTGCATGGATGAGAGAATGAATTCGGTCCTTTGTTCCATAAAATTAATGATATTTTCGAGTGTGTTCGCGTCCGGCCCGGTGTCGCGCAGGTTTTCCAGCGCTTTTTTAAATACCTCTCTCAATGTTATTTCATATCCCCTGTCGAGGATTATCGATATAACACCCATCGACTGTCTTCTCAGGGCGAACGGATCTTCGGAACCGGTAGGGATCAGCCCTATTGAAAAGAATGAAGCAATGTTATCGATTTTATCGGAAAGACTCAGAAGCGCCCCTGTGTCTGTTCCTGGAAGCCTGCCACCGAATGAATTGGGCAGATATTGCTCTTCCATGGCTTCGGCGACTTCACTCTCTTCTCCTGAAGCATAGGCGTAATATTTGCCGATCACGCCCTGTAGCTCGGGAAATTCTCTTACTACCCCGGTTATCAGGTCTGTTTTTGATAATAAAGCGGACCGGGTCAGCTTGTCCTTCAGTGAGGGATTGAGTCTCTCCGCCAGATACGACGCCATAGCGACCAGTCGACCGGTCTTATCAAAAAGTGACCCGAGCTTCTCACTGAACGTGACAAGCCGGAGGTTTTCGACTCTATCAGCCAGGGGGATTTTTGAATCTTCCCGGAAATAAAATTTTGCATCATCAAAACGCGCCTTTATAACGCGTTCGGCGCCGACCCTGATGGTCTCGGCGTTTTCCGCCCTGGTATTACTGATCACTATAAAATGATTTAACAGATTACCCTTGCTGTCCTGAACAGCAAAATACTTCTGATGGTCCCTCATTACGGTTATCAGCAGCTCTCTGGGGAGGTCGAGATATTCTTCGCTGAAGCCGCAGAGCACGGGGAAGGGGTATTCAACCAGAAAATTCACGGTCTCAAGTAGTTCCTCGTCGATTATCGGCTCCCATTCCGGATTATCCATCAGGTTTATAATTCCATCGCGTATGACCTGTTTTCTCTTTTTATGGTCGAGAATAACAAAATTATTCTTAAGCATATTGATATAAGAAGCGATGTCCTTTATCTGGAACCCGGCGGGAGAGAGAAACCTGTGCCCCCGGGTTATATTCCCGCTCCTGATTCCATCCAGCTCAATTTCCCTTATAACCTCCGGACCGTACATCGCCAGGATCCAGTGGATCGGCCTCACGAAGGCGAAATTTCCGTCGCCCCATCTCATGGTTTTCGGGAAATGCAATGAAAGTATGATCTTCTTCAGGATTCCAGGCAGGACTTCTCTTGTCTCCATTCCCTTTTCTTCAATTGTCGCAATGACATATTCGCCTTTGCCCTTTTTTCTGACGGTCAGGTCGGCAACTGTTACGCCGAGAGATTTCGCAAACCCGGACGCGGCCCTGGTTGGATTTCCCTCGTTATCAAATGCGATGTTTCTGGAGGGTCCGAATATTTCCTTTACGGCATTTTTCTGAAAAGAGGTTACGCCGTCCATAATAAGCACCAGTCTTCTTGGTGTAGCGAATGTCCTGATGTCCTGGTACCCGATACGGAACTCGTCAAAAATATTTCTGGAGATATCTTCCAGTCCGGAGATTGCTCCGGGAAGAAACCTGGACGGTATCTCTTCCGTGCCGATTTCCATCAGCAGCGGGAATTGTCCGCCTGTTCCCTGTGGATTGTTTTGTATGGACTGATTCATGTTATCCGGTGCTCCTTGTAGTATGCCTGATCCGATGTTTTCAATCCGCCTCCCGGGTTTATTTCCCGATCATCGGAAATCCCATCTCTTCCCTCTGCCTGTAGTAAGCCTCGGCGCATCGCTTGGCGAGATTCCTTACCCTTGCGATATATTTTGTTCTTTCCGTCACGGAGCCTGTTCCCCTGGCGTCCAGCAGGTTGAACAGATGTGAGCATTTAAGGCAGAATTCATAAGCGGGAGTGACCAGTCCGAGTTCGTTCATCCTGATCGATTCTCTTTCGTAATCGCCGAAATGTTTAGATAATAATTCCGCATCGGAGAAATCGAAGTTGTATTTTGAGCCCTCTATTTCACTTGTCCTGTATATGTCGCCATACATAAGGTCTTTGTTCCATTTAAGCTGAAACACATTGTCCACTCCCTGGAGGTACATTGCAATGCGCTCGAGTCCATAAGTGATTTCGAGTGATACCGGCCTGAGTTCGATTCCTCCAACCTGCTGAAAATATGTAAACTGGGTGATTTCCATCCCGTCGAGCCAGATCTCCCATCCCAGGCCCCAGGCTCCGAGAGTGGGGGATTCCCAGTCGTCTTCAACAAACCTGATATCGTGCTTTGATGAATCTATGCCGATGGCTGAAAGACTCTCCAGATATATTTCCTGACTGTCGGCGGGCGATGGCTTGATTATTACCTGGTACTGATAATAATGCTGAAGCCTGTTCGGGTTTTCACCATATCTTCCGTCGGTAGGCCTGCGTGACGGCTCAACATAGGCGGTTTTCCATGGTTCAGGGCCGAGCACCCTGAAAAAAGTCGCCGGATGGAAAGTTCCCGCGCCGACCTCTATGTCGTACGGCTGCAAAAGCACGCATCCTTTTTTTGACCAGAAGTTATGAAGTAATAAAATTAAATCCTGAAAATACATAAAAATTCACCAAAAAATCACTTAAGGAATGGAAAATCATATATAAAAAAATCAGTTTTTGTCAATCTTGCCGTCCTGTCGGGGCGGTATTTTCGGGACTTCATCCTGTGTTATAATTAGCTGGAATTTATGTTGTTAAAGCGCATGGATCCGGCATGAAGATTTTCTTTGTAATTCGTTAAAGCATAAGGCGACCTTATTTTGAACAGGAAACGATTATTGATGAAGGGCAATGAAGTTCTTGCCGAAGCGGCCTTGCAGGCCGGATGCCGTTTTTACGCGGGTTATCCAATAACACCCCAGAATGAAATTCCGGAATATATGTCGAGGAGGATGCCTGAAGTTGAAGGTGTTTTTATCCAGGCCGAGAGCGAGATCGCATCGATCAATATGGTCTATGGGGCCTCGGCGGCGGGTGTAAGGGCCATGACTTCATCCAGCAGTCCCGGCATAAGCCTGAAACAGGAAACCATATCATTTCTTGCCGGGGCCGAACTACCCGCCGTGATCGTAAATATACAGAGGGGCGGGCCGGGTCTTGGCAATATTGCGGGAAGCCAGGCGGATTATTTTCAGGCCGTCAAGGGCGGCGGACATGGGGATTATAAATGCATTGTTTATTCCCCTTCCAGGCTGCAGGAGCTGTGGGACATCACAATGCGCGCGTTTGACAAAGCCGATGAATACAGAATGCCTGTAATTATCCTCGGAGACGGTATTACAGGCCAGATGATGGAACCCTTTCATCCCGGGAAATATAAAAGCCCGGGATTGCCTGAAAAAGACTGGATTCTAAACGGATGCAGAGGGCGCGCCCCGAGAATAATCCGTTCATTGTATGTTGGACCCGGTGAACTGGAGAAGAGGAACTACAGGCTGATAGAGAAATATAATCTTATAAGAAAGAAAGAGGTTATGTTTGACGCCTATGAGACAAAAGACGCCAGGCTGATAGTTACGGCCTTCGGTATAGCGGCAAGGATAGCCCTGACGGCAGTTCAGAAATTAAGGAGTGAAGGGCTGAAAATCGGTCTTTTCAGGCCCGTGACACTCTTTCCTTTTCCTGAGAAGCGGATTGCCGGTCTCGCGGGTGATGGACGGTGTTTTATCGTTGTGGAAATGAACGCCGGACAGATGCTGGAGGATGTTAAGCTTGCAGTTAATGGTAAATCGGAAGTCCTGTTCCGTGGCCGGCCGGGAGGAGCTGTTTTTGATCCCGAAGAGCTTTACCGGACGTTTAAATCCGTGTATGCGCGCATAAAGCATTGATCACAAAAATGTATTTTAATCAGCGCGTATGACAGAAAGGCCCTTTCGCCCAATCTTTTCCCCGTTATCCGAAGGACCGTTGTTTTTGCCGGGGATAACCGCCTATGAAGGTGTGACGCGGTTGAGTCCGTCAAACTCTTTTTTGAAATAATCGAGCGTCAGGTTGTCAAAGATGCAGAATTCTATCAGATTAAGACTGCTGTCTTTACTGTTTTCAATGAAATTCATCGCCTCTCTGACAAGTATCGCCGCGCATCTGTCTTTGGGAAAGCCGAAGATGCCGGAACTGATTGCCGGAATGGAAATGCTCGAAAGCTTTTTCCGTGAAGCAACCAGGAGGGAGTTTCTGACGGCGCTTTCAAGCTTGCTCTCCTCATCCCCTTCACCCATCCTTGGGCCGACGGCATGGATGACATATTTTGCCGGCAATTTACCTGCTGTTGTGATGACGGCTGCGCCGACAGGGGTGAATCCTGTTTTATCGCTTTCATCCTGGATTATAGCGCCGCCCTTTTTTACTATTGCGCCCGCGACTCCGCCGCCGTGCTGAAGATGGGAATTCGCGGCGTTTACGATCGCGTCCACGTCTCTTGCCGTAATGTCTCCCTGGATGAGACGCAGGGTGCTGCCGGATATTTTATGTTCCGCAATAAGTCTCATCGACCGTTCCTCTCTTAATAAAAGAATCCATCCCGGCACTGCTGCCGGGTATTTCATTGACTTCACCGGTAACAATACCGGGATTACCATGATTATAAGAAATTATTGACAAAAAAGGAATACGTATTATATCTTTCAAAGAGAGTAAAACTTTACAGAAATATTATGAATATATTAAAAAAGGCGTCTCTCACAACAAAGCTGCTTGCTGCAACGGGCACTGTCTTTTCGGCATCAATCTTTATTTCAGCATATTCCCGCTCCTACCTGGTGGCTTTAATATGTTTTATTTCAGCCATGATTCTGATGTATGTTTTTTTTAATATGACGCTGAAGAACCGTATTACGGAAACACTTAAAACCGTTGATGAGATATCTTCCGGGGACCTGACGCATATGATCGATGTAGATGGCGGAGATGAACTGTCGTTGCTTGGCGATTCAGTCAATAACGTTACCCGGAATCTGCGAAACGAAATCTTCAAAATAAGCACGACAATAGATTTATTATTGAAGACGACCGATAATTTAATTTTGAATTCAGAAAAGTTTCACGTTGGGATCGAAGATCAGA
>JAYWMP010000215.1:0-13551 GCA_035873255.1 Nitrospirota bacterium | reverse complement strand
CCTCCTGGACTCTCCATTAAAGACTGTTTTATCATGCAGTCTGCCAATGGAAAAGACCACAACCGATGTCGACAGGCCTATAATAAAAAGGACGACGATAAGCTCGAGTAGGGTGAAGCCCCTATTCCCAGCTATTGATGTCTTTGCCGTAGCCTTCACCGCCCTGCGTATTGTCTTTTCCATACGAAAACAGGTCATATTCTCCATGCGTGCCGGGTGATTGATAGCGGAATGGTTTTCCCCATGGGTCCCTGGGTACCAGGTTTTTCCTGAGATACGGTCCATCCCACCCCTCTACGCCGGGGTCCGTTATGAGCGCGTTCAGGCCTTCAGATGTGGTCGGGTAGTTTCCTGTATCCAGCCTGTAGCTGTCGAGCGCCTGGCCGAGCATTTCTATCTGGACCTTCGCTGCCTTGACTTTGGCGCTCTCAGATTTTTTTATATAATTCGTTCCTATGAGAGCGGCCAGCAGGCCGAGAATTACCATAACGACAATAAGCTCAAGGAGTGTAAACCCCCTGGTGTTTCTGATATATTTCTCGGGTTCTATCTTTTTCATATGTCCCTCCGGATGTCTCTAATTGACGGGTTTAGAGCGCGTAAATTTTATTGTTTATTTGTCCGCCGGTATTAATTGTATTATTCGCCGGCTATAGAGGTATCTCGTTAATGCTGAATATGCCTATAAGCATTGAGATAACAATAAATCCGACGACTATCCCCATAATGAGTATAAGCGCCGGCTCAAAGAGGCTCACGAATCTTTTTATCTGGTTCTTTGTTTCGGCCTCAAACCTTTCCGCTATCAGGAGAAAGGTCTCCTCGAGCTTTCCGGCCTCCTCTCCCACGGCGACCATCTGCGTCACTATCGGTGGAAAGACTCGGCTTTCCCTCAGGGGGACGGACATTCCCTTGCCCTTGCTTACTCCTTCTTCGATCACCGCAAGCTTCTCCGCTACAGCATCGTTGTCGATGACGTCCCTTGATATTTTTATGGCTTCGAGTATCGGCGCGCCGCTTTGAAGAAGGGTCCCGAAGGTCCTGGAAAACCTGGCTATTATAAGTTTCATGCTCAGTGTTTTCAGAACAGGGACCTTTAATTTCAGGTTATCAATGAAATTCTTTCCCTCGGTCGTCCCGGCGTATCCCCGGACTAAAAACAGAGACCCTGCAATTGCGGCGGCGAATGCCCACCAGTATGAGGCAAGCAGTTCGCTTGTCTCTACCAGTATTAATGTCGGCAGGGGCAGTGCCTGTCCCATATCGGCGAATATCTGGGCGAAATTCGGAACGACATAAAGCATTAATATGATAACGGCAAGTCCACCGACGGATGTAAGAAGAATGGGGTATACCAGCGCCGAAGTGATCTCTTCTTTGAACGCGATAGTTGTCTCGAGGAACGTGACCAGTCTTTTTATTACCGTCTCTACTATTCCTCCGGCTTCGCCTGCTTTTATCATATTTACATATATTCTGGGGAAGACATTGTGTTTGGCCATTGCGAACGAAAGTGAATTGCCCTTCTGTATATCGATATATATCTCCCGGATTATCGCCCTGAAAGATTTTTTCGCCGAATATTCAGAGAGGACATAAAGCGCCCTGTCCAGTGGCATTCCGGAATCGAGGAGGTTACCCAGTTCCTGGGTGAAAGTCAGCAGGTCTTTCCGGGTTATCTTTTCAAGAAACGAATGTTTTTTCGGTTCGGATGCCGTTATGCTTATTGGTACAAGACCATTTTCCCTCAGGGTTATTTTAAGCTCCGCTTCATCGGAAGATGTGGTGGTTTCCCTGATTTTTTTTCCGTACGCATCAACAGCTTCATAAGTAAAGAAGGGCATATGGTATATTATCATAGACGCGGAACAGCGTCAATTGACCTGACCTGTTCGGCCTGACACTATTTGCTGTTTGCTTTCTCTCTAACCTCTCCAAAGGGTTGTGCCGCAGCTACTGCTTGGCGACTGGACTACGAACTCACAGCATCTTGCCAAGTCTTATCCTTACTACCCTCCGTCATGGACAACATCCCAGAGACTTCCTCCAAATCCTGCTAACTTCTGATACCCCTACTGCCCAGGCTGCTCTCTATTATGATTCTTCCTGATTAATCGAATCTGCCCGTAAAAAAAGAACTAAACTGTTACAGGGCCAGGATAATTTCGATCTGTTTCCCATTTCAAAGGATTATCGATAATGTATTGCCGGATTTGGTTTAATTCGTGTTCGTTACGGATAATATGATCCCAATAATTACGTTGCCATAAATTGCCATTAAACCGCGGCCAATCGTTTTGTTTGACGCCGCGGATGTATTCGTTGGTAGACATTCGTTTGAACCATGAAATATATTGCCCCAATCCCCGTAGGGGCGAAACCATGTTTTCGCCCGGTATCGGGTTTTCGCCCGGTCCGCCCGGTATCGGGTTTTTATGGGGGCGATTACACGGAATCGCCCCTACGATGGTATTGTTGGTGGTAATAATAATACCGTGAAAATGATTGGGCATAACCACATATTCATCAATTTCCACGGCATCATATTTATCCTGCAATTTTTCCCACCATTTTATCACCAAACGCCCTGCGTCATTCAGAAGTGGCCGGGTTAGGCAAGGTTAATGATTCTCTTCTTCCAACGGCGTCATAATTCAGACTAAAAGCTGTGGCTGCGCTGTTTATAAAAGTGGCGCATCCGGGTTTTTAATGGGACTATATAATATATAGTAGATAGAGGGCGTAGAAGCAGTGTCAGGTCTTGACATGATACATATTGGTATTGTCGAAAAGAATCTTCTCTTCTTTCGTTGCCCCTTGCGGTTATGTGATAGAATGCATTTTCGTACTCTATTCTTAAAGGTCTTGCCATAAAAAGTTCTCCTCGCCATATTGATTATAACAGGAAGAAATATGTCAGATTATATGTATTATGTCAAGACCTGACACCATCTCGGATTGCATGTCGTAGACCCTGGATTGATTGACCCACACCTGTTCCGCCCTAGTCCGTGCTTTACCAATTATTGCCCGGGATGATAAAATCAGATGATCAGATGTCATATAAAAGTATCAAAAATTGGCCGGAAGACGAGCGACCGCGTGAACGGCTCTTCAAACACGGTCCATCGAGCCTGTCCCCGGCGCAGCTTATCGCGATCATACTTCGCACGGGCGGAGGCGGCGGGAGCGCAATAGACCTCGCGATGGAATTGCTGGATGAGTTCGGAAGCCTGAAGAATATGGAGCAGGCGTCACTAACTGAATTCTGCGCTTTAAAAGGCCTGGGGAAGGCAAAGGCGGCCCAGTTAAGGGCCGCTCTTGAACTCGGCAGAAGGTTGTTTCAGGAGCGCGGAGACGATATTTCCGTATTTTTGACCGCACGGGATGTATATGATTACTTTCACCCGAGGTTCAGCAACCTGAAAAAAGAGGTCTTTCACTGCATGATGCTCAATGTGAAGAACAGGAAGATAAGGGAATCCAGGATATCGGAGGGGACCATGACGTTTTCCGTGATACATCCCAGGGAGGCCTTCAGGGAGGCGATAAAGGAAGCCGCGGTATCTGTTATATTCGTCCATAATCACCCGAGCGGCGACCCGAATCCCAGCCGGGAAGATATATCAATAACAGCGAAACTTGCGGCTGCCGGCGAAACAGTAGGTATCAGGGTCCTGGACCACATAATCATAGGTGACGGGACATACGCAAGCATGCTGGAGAAGGGTTATTTAACAAGCAAATGAATTATAATAAGTATTCGGCTATCAGCTTAGCCCTTAAGTCTTTGTTGCCGGACGCTGAAAGCCGGGGTTTTACGGACTGATTTACAGATATCGGGAGAGAGGTATTTAAGATGAAAGTGCTTGTTATCGGAGGCGGAGGCAGGGAACACGCGATTGTATGGAAGCTCTCGCAGAGCAGGCTGGTGGATAAGATATACTGCTGTCCGGGAAATGCCGGGATCGCTACGCTCGCCGAATGCATTGACGTAAGCCAGAACGATTTTGGTTTGCTGCTCGATTTTGTGAAGCATGAATGGATTGATCTCACAATAGTGGGACCTGAAGAACCGCTTTCAAAAGGTATTGTCGATCTGTTTGAGAGAGAAGGCAGAAAGATCATGGGACCGAACAGGGCCGCGGTCCAACTCGAATCAAGCAAGGTCTTTTCAAAAGATATCATGAGGCTGCACGGCATACCGACGGCTGAATATAAAGTCTTCACGTCTTACCTGCATGCGGAAGAGTATCTGAAATTTAAAAGCGTCCCGATCGTTATAAAGGCCGATGGCCTGGCGGCGGGCAAGGGAGTTTTTGTCGCGTCCGACATGGATGAGGCAATGCACGCGCTGAAGCTCATAATGAAAGACAGGGCCTTCGGCGAAGCCGGCGACAGAGTAATTATAGAGCAATGCCTTACCGGCGAGGAAGCCTCTTATATGGTTTTCACGGACGGCAAGACCATTGTCCCGATGGTAAGTTCCCAGGACCATAAGCGTATCTTTGATGGGGACGCCGGCCCGAACACGGGAGGCATGGGAGCGTACAGTCCGGCTCCGGTTATCACGGAGGATCTTGAGAAAGAGATACTTGAGAGGATTATGAAGCCGACATTAATGGCGCTCAGGGCGGACGGGATTGACTATAAGGGAATTCTTTATGCCGGGATTATGATAGATAAGGGAAGGCCTTATGTTCTCGAATTTAATTGTCGTCTGGGAGACCCTGAAACCCAGCCGGTGCTGTCAAGGCTCGATTCCGATTTTATGGAAATAGCCATGGCGATAGCGGATGAAAAATTATCGACTGTCCGGATTGAATGGAAGCAGGATCCCGCCGTGTGTGTCGTGATTTCATCCGGGGGATATCCCGGACAATACAGCAAAGGGAACAGGATTGAAGGCATTGAAGAGGCGGACGGGATGGAGGGAGTCCACGTATTCCATGCCGGGACGTCTTTTAAAGATGACGACATCGTAACCTCTGGCGGCAGGGTGCTCGGCGTTACTGCCGAAGGGAGCGATATAGCCCTGGCGAAGAGGAGGGCGTATGAGGCTGTCGGCAAGATACATTTTGACGGAATGCATTACAGGAAAGATATTGCCGACAGGGCGTTGAAGAGGAAAAAATGAGTGTATGGAGGTGCAGATGAATCCGAAAGTGCTGATAATCATGGGCAGTGATTCAGACCTGCCTGTAATGGAAGAGACGGCGAAAATACTCGGGGAATTTGAGATCCCTTATGAAATGGCCATATCATCGGCGCACAGAACGCCTGTAAGAACACTGGAAATAATTAAGACCGCCGAGAGTAAAGGCGCTGAAGTGATTATAGCAGGCGCGGGAATGGCGGCCCACCTGCCCGGAGTAATCGCCTCGCATACATTGTTGCCTGTAATCGGGGTGCCTCTGGAGGCGTCTTCGCTCAACGGCCTGGATGCGCTGCTGAGCATAGTCCAGATGCCTCCGGGCATACCCGTGGCAACAGTGGCTGTAGGCAAGGCCGGGGCTAAAAACGCCGCGATACTCGCGGCGCAGATTATCGCGAGGAAGGATCCAATGCTGACCGGCAGGCTTTCCGATCACAGGAAGCGCATGTCGGAAGAAGTGGAAGAAAAGGCGGGGAAGCTCCAAAAGCAGTGATGGATACAAAAATCGAATGTTTCCCATGTTTCCTTAAACAGGTGGTGATAGCTCTTCAGCAGCTTCCCGGCGGGGCGCCTGATCTCCACCAGAGAATATTCAGGGACGTTCTTGCGATTATGCAGAAGGCTGATATGAGCAGGCCGCCGGCATATACAACGACGTTTATCCACAGGGCGGTCAGAAACATCCTCGGCCTGGACCCATTTAAGAAAATAAAATACGATTATAATAATCTGGCGATGGGGCTCTATCCGGAACTGAAGAAGAAGATCGCGACGAGTAAAGACCCTTTATGGACGGCATCGAGGCTGGCGATAGCCGGCAACGTAATTGATTTCGGCATATTTACATCGATAGACATGGAAGGTTCGATTAACCGCGCGCTGGAGGCCAGTATCGCCGTCGATGACTATGTGTCGTTCAGGAAAGCAGTCGGGGAGGCGGACAACATCCTTTATCTGCTGGACAACTCCGGAGAGATTGTTTTTGACAGGCTTTTGATAGAGGAGCTTGTTTTGCAAGCTGGTAGAGTTACAGCGGTCGTGAAAGGCTCGCCAGTATTGAATGATGTTACATTCGAGGATGCCGTCCAGGTGGATCTCCCGGAAGTGTGCGAAGTGATCAGCAATGGCTCTGATGCGATAGGGACAATTATGGAATGGACCTCTCCTGGATTTCAGGAATCGTTCGGCATGTCGGACCTCATTATAAGCAAAGGGCAGGGCAATTTCGAGACACTCACTTCCGACGGAAAAAAGACGTACCACCTCTTTCAGTCTAAATGTGATGTACTCTCCAAAGAATTAGGCCTTCCCCCGGGCGCTATGCTCCTTAAGAAATCATGATTTATACGGCCGGATAATCAGTTCTGAAAGTGAAGAATGACCTGGACGGCTATCTCCTGTCCCTATCCCCTCTTTTGTTAAAAGAACCCCTCTGTTTGAAGCCGCCTGCTGCTCTTTTTTCCTGCGGCTTTGCTTCGTTGACGACAATCGATCTCTCCATGAATTGCGTTCCGTTAAACATGGAAATCGCCTTTTGGCCGTCTTCATCGGACATCATCTCAACAAAGCCGAATCCCCTGAGTCTGCCGGTAGCGGCATCCTTGATAAGCTTAACGGATACTACTTCTCCCGCCTGTGAAAAAAGATCGTTCAGGTCGTCCTCATTGGCTTTGAATGAGATATTTCCTACATAAAGTCTTATTGTACTCATGCATTCCTCCTATTACGGCATAAAGTCCTTGTGTACCCAAGGGGCTGCACCGGACTGTGCCTAAATATGACTAATCCATACGGGCTTTGTCAAGAAATAAATAACCATGGGAGTGGTTATTTATTTAGCAGGCCCCAAATCCGTGCACTGGAGGAATGTGGAATAACAGAAACCGTTCCGGTTTTTATTTGTTTATTTCAAGGATACCGACGAACCCATGCCCAACGCCGATTCCCTGCTGCATATCCATCTCCAGCCGTCTTAACGAATAGGCAAGCTGGGGCTCGATTATATTGGCCCTGGAATCACCTGGAAGATTTCCGGTAGCATTAATTATGTTTTTCATTGTATTAATCGAGTTCCTGAGGGATTCGGGATAAGCCAGGTGCGAGTCGGGGAGATCGGGCGTTGCAGGTGACTCTCCATGAAATTCGGAGAGAAACGCCATGGTATGTTTTACGAGCGAATTCCAGTACATCGAATAGTTTTCGAAAAACCTGTTTAAGTCTGTATATCCTGTTTTGGGAATATAATCTATTATCAGGGAACTCAGGTCGGTGCGGATATTCGGTTCGAGCAGAGCGTTTACAACTTCACGCATGGCAGGGCAGTGCCGGTTGTATTCAGCCGTGTCCATATGCCTCCCTACGAAAATTGATCTGTCGAAAAACTTTTTGACCTTGATATCAACGCCTGAATCGGCACTGGCCTGTTTAACAATACGGATTGCTTCATCCTGGGAGAGTAACCTGAGAGGAAACGATTTTATGTCCACGGTTTCTCTTTCCTCCGGGGGATAAATATATGAAATCCGGTAGTCCATGAATGTTTCTTCCTCCGGATTCTGAAGCCAGAGTTCCTGCCATTCATAAGAATATCTGCCGAGCCAGTCACATATAATGAGGGCGTGATCGCCGCAGTGACGGGCTATATCAGAGAGGATCTTCGCGTTCTGACTGTCGTTATTATGAGAAAGGGTCCCGTAGGAGGTCAGGTAGATATCAAAAGGGTCCTCTTCCAGCGACAGGCCCGCTGAAAAATCACTCTGCCGGAACATAATCTTCTGGTTTCCGCTATGGAACTCCTCGGCCTCTCTTAACAGGTCGGTATTAATGTCTATTCCAAGATAGCGCCCCAGAATTTCCTGGTTAATGATGTCAACCGAGTACTCATATATGCCTACGTCCTTTGACGTGATGCCCATGATCAGGTCGTAACCGTCGCCGTTGCCGCAGCCCAGATCCATAATTCTGAGACGTTCGAGTTTTCTTGCCTTGTTGTCGACAAGTTTTTTGAGAAACGGTCGGATGAAAAGCCTTGTCACCTCGTCTTCCCAGGAACGGCGCACATTATCATATTTTCCGGTCAAGCCGGACTTTTTTGCGTAGTGTCCAGTTCTGACAGCCTCGGAATATGGTTTTTTCTCTGCCATTACAATTGTTCCTTTCCTTTAAGCCTTCTAATCATAAAATTTCCCTTAATCTCTCTTCGCCAGGGGTCGCTTCAACTTCGCCCCCTGGAGCAGTTACCGTCAATGTATGGAATTTGTATATTCTACTGCCTGGAATGCATCCGCGCAGTGTACGTCGGCCCCTATTTTTTCCGCGAATTCCCTGGACGTCGGAGCCCCACCTATAAGGATTTTTACGTCATCCCTCATTCCTTTTTCCTTCAGTGTATTGATAACGTTTTCCATTTCACGCATTGTTGTCGTGAGCAGGGCTGACAGCCCCACGAATTTCGGCTTTTGCTGTTCCGCGGTTTCGGCAATCTTTTCCGCCGGCACGTCGGTCCCGAGGTCGATGACTTCGTAGCCCGCGCCCTTCAGCATGATCGAAACAATATTCTTGCCGATATCATGCAGGTCTCCCTTTACTGTAGCGATGAGGAATTTCCCCCTGCTCTTTACCCCGGACTTCTCAAGGTGCGGCGCGAGGAGATCCATGGCGGCGCCGACCGCCTCCGCCGAAGCCAGCATATCGGGGATGAGATATTCTCCGGATTCAAACCTGGCCCCGACAATCTCCATACCCGCTGTCAGTCCGTTGATGACCATCTCCTCAGCGTCTACATCGGTTTTTATCGCCTCTTCAATGAGTTCTACAGTCCCCGGCTCGCCGTCAAGACCTTCATCAAAGCCTTCGTCTTCTTTATTAATCCTTCCCTGAATAACATTTTCCTTTATCTTTTCTATAAGCTCTTTTGTTTCCATGTAACCTCCTCTTAATCAGTCTGCTTCTTTAGTGGTTCTTTTTTAATCTCGGCAACAGTCCCGGCACCTTCCCGAATATCTCGTCTTCTGTTTCGGACGGAACTGTTTTTGCGGGACGGGACAGAAGCTCGTTCATATGTCCGAGGGCGGTCTCTATAACGCGGTCTTGCCCGTCCTTGTCTTCAAACGGATAGTGTGAATATATTTCTCCGGAACGGAGACCTTTTCTCACGAAACGCGCGTAGAGTTTCTGACTTGACGCCGAGACTTTGCGTATCTGTTCCATTGATTCATCAAAATCGTTTTTATCGAATTTCGGCTGTTTCAGGAATCTCTTGATCATCCCGATATGCTGGTTGTCCAGAACCGCCTGGACCGGGCAGAAAGTATTCGTCCTGTCCAGGAGGCCGAATGAGTAATGGATGTATTGGGCGCCGGACATCGCAATCGGGATATGCGTGAAGAATTTCTCTATTGTCGCCTGTATGCCCGGGACCTTTGAATCACCGACTCCTGACGTTGAATAGCAGGGGATTTTGTAGTATCTGGCCATCTGGATGCAGTCGATATTGTATTGATTGAATTCAGGCGCGCAGTACATGTCATGAAGGTTATCCATCCTTGCCCTGACCGGAACGCTGCCATAGATGACCGGGCTGCCGGGGTTGACCATCTGTGTCAGTGCGACGCCTGAAAGAATTTCGGCGTTGATCTGCGCGACCATTCCCGTCTCTGTGATAGGCGCCGTAGAACCGCCCTGGGGCGAACTTGATACAACAAACGGCAGGCCTCTTTTGGAGAACTCGATAAGTTTCTGTGTTGCGTCATCGACCATCTGAAGAGGGCTTTTGACCGTGCAGGTAATAAAGGAGATTACGGGGTTTTCCTTCAACGCTTCTTTGCCGCCTGCGATCAGTTCGGCAATGCGGAGTACATTATCGAGCTGGTCGAGGCTGGTCAGTCCGGCCTGTACGTGCTTGGTGGTATTGCTCAGTGATGCAAAGAATTTATTGACGTCATGGTTGTCCTCGGTGATGTCTTCATCCTGGATATTTACAGGACGTATAAAAAAATCGAGGTTCTCGAGTTCTTCCGCAAGTCTCGCAGCGGTTGCGAGCCGCTGGATAGTTCCCCGTTTTTCGACAAACACAGGCAGCCTTTTCTTTACCGTGGGATCTTTTTCACTCACAAAAGTTTCTATCTCGGTATCCAGCCATATATTGGTCTCGGAGCCGCTGCCGAAATAGATACGCGGGATTTCCGCATCGAGCAGGAGCGAATTTTTGGGGTCGCGCGCGCCGAGCTTAACTACTGAAGGTGTCGAAGACAATGCCTTTGTCAGTACGGATCCGGGGATTTTTATGGTATACGAACGTTCATCATGCTTTTCGACCCTGCATCCATTTTTACTGAACAGTTCCGTTGCTTCTTCATTAAAACATTGCAGCCCTATATCTTCGAGAATGGACCGGGAAGCCCTGTCAAGCGACCTGACTTCATCACCCGTAATCCTTTCGTAAGGTCTTACTACCATTCCTTCCCTGTAACTATCCGTCATATACTGGTTCTCCTCTTTATAAATTTCCCTGTCTGAACGCGCGTGTGTACTTCCGGCAGTGCCTGTCTCTGCCAAGGACAGCCTCAGAGGCCCTTATCGATGCCATAAGACTGGAGTCAAGTGGGTCTATCAGCGCGGCGTCAACCGCCAGGTACATGGCCATCTGGAGCAGTGTGCTGTTGATGAGCGAACGTTTCGGCAGACCAAAAGATATATTGCTTAAGGCGATAACGGTCCGGGCGCCGGGATAATGATTCCTGATCTCCCGCAGGGTTTCCAGTGTTACTTTCCCCTGGGTGTTATCAGTGCTCACCGGCATTACCAGCGGATCGAAAAATATTTTATCCTGGGGCAGGCCGTACTTATCAGCCCCTTTTATAATCTTCTCGCACGCCTTCAGCCGTCCGGCGACATTATCGGGTATGCCTTTTTCATCCATTGCCAGGGCGATAACCGGGACTCCATATTCGGCTGACATCGGTAAAATCTCTTCTATGTTTTCGTCCGTGGCCTTTACGGAATTAACCATCCCGACTTTGTCCCCACCGAGCTTGAGGCCTGCTTCCAGCACCTTCGGGTCGGCGCTGTCGATACATAACCTGGCGCTCAGGTCATCTTTTACAAGGGCGACAAGCCACTCCATGGCCGTAATTTCATCCGCTGCGGTGCCTTCGCCGGTGCCTATATTCAGATCAATATATCCGGCGCCCGCCTTTTCCTGTTTTATGGCAAGTTGTTTCAGCATCTCTCCATCCCGCGAGATGATCGCCTCTTTTATTCTCGGTATGGTAGCGTTGAGCTTTTCACCTATTATTATCATATGCGGATCCCTCCATTATCAGATCAGGTTTTTATCCACGCCAGGAATCTCCGCCCTTATCTTCTCCCTGACCGCGTCGGAGAGGGCGGGCGTTTCAGGCCGGTTCAGGATTGACATGACCTTCTGGTAAGCCCTGTCCCTTGCATCAGGGGACCCGGCGCTCTCCCATTCCTCACGTGATCCACGGTCGGACAGCTCGGGTTTATACTGTTCCATTCGCATGAATTTGCGTGTATGCCGTGACGATACAAAATGGCCTCCTGCCCCGATCTCCCGCATAAGATCAAAAGCCAGTGTGTTTTTATTGACCTCTATGCCCTTTACGGCCCGCATCACCATGCCGAGTATCTCATTATCAACAACATATTTCTCGAGGCTCGCGCACATGCAGAATTCAATGAACCCAGCCGCGTCATGTATCCAGTTGCCACCCGCCAGCGCAACCAGCAGGCTTGTTATGGCGGACTCGTAGCCTGCCTGCGCGTCGATCGTCTTTGAATCGGACATGCCGGCGGTTGCGTAAATAGGCAGCCGGTAATGCCGGGCCATCTGTGTTGCGGCCGCATTCATAAGGCCCATCTCGACAGCTCCGCTGAGGTACTTCATATCCTTCATGTCAACCAGGCTTGAGATGCATCCGTAAAATACAGGAGTTCCCGGGTTCACCAGTTGGGTGAGCATGACCCCTGCAAGCGTATCCACATTCTGTACGACCAGGTTGCCGGCAAGTGTGACAGGAGATGTAGCTCCGCAGAGCGGCTCCACAGGCGTCACAACCGGTATTCCCGCCTCTGCAACCTCGATCGTAAGCTCACTGTATTTATCGTCAAGCACAAAAGGGCTGATGCCGCAGCACGTCACCATGGATATAATAGGCTTTTCCCTTAGAGCTTCTTTAGAGCCGGCGATCAGTTCCGCCATTTTAATTACATTCCTGACTCCTTCGACGGTATATACCCCACCCATGATATGCTTGCTGCAGTAAGTAAGGGCGACGCCAAACCGGTTAACGTCCACGTCTTTTTCAGACAGGTCGCTGGGGAATATAGGGAGCATGAAAAAATGTATGTTTTCAAGCTCATCGACAATCCGGGCGATATCCTTCAGATCGGAAAGTATGGCCGGCCGCCTCTCCTTGCTTCCGGGTTCCATAACGTAAAGGGCGGTCCCGCCGGTGCCGGCATATACCTTTTTCCCGCCGACCTCAAGGCTGTGTTCAGGCTTCCGGCCATAAAGCCGGATGATATCGGGGGCTTTTTCGGCCAGGTCCGTGACCATCTGTGGTTTTATTTTGACAAGACAGGTATCATCGTTAACGTCAGCGCCTGCCGACGCGAACAGATCCCGTGCTTTTTTATGGTTTACCCTGATGCCTATCTCGGAGAATACCCTCATCGAGGTTTCATGGATAGTGCTTATATCTTCATCACTCAGCGGTTTGTACCTGCCGCCTTCAAGTCCCTTTTCCATACTCATCGTCTTTTGTAACTCCCTGTCCGGTATTTTTAATCGATCCGCCTGGCAATACAGTGTTTCATATTGCAGAGTCTGCACGGGTTGCTGGATTTACTGATGCTTTCTATGTTTCCGATACCAAAAACTCCGGAAACAGACTTTCTTGGTGTCATCAGGCAGCTCTGGCTCAGATCCACGCCTATAATTGAATTATCCAGGACGCTGAAAAGCTTCTTCTGTTCCTGGACCTGCCAGTCACAGTACCCTGGGCTGAACCGTAATGTTGATGTCTCTCTTTCAGCCATCGCGCTGGTATCGAACTTCCGCTGGAAGTTCTCTACGACTCCTTCCACGGCGGCCGAGCCTATAGCATCAAAGACATAGGCCTCGGTAATTTTTTTCTGAGTCATGAGAGCCTGGATCTTCTCATCTATCTCTTTCCCTATTGTTGCCAGGAAGACGGTAGTTCTGTCGCACTTTTTAAGCGTGCTGGAGAGCCTGGCGCTCTTAAACATTATATTGTCTTCGAGCATCAGGCAACCCTTTTCTATCTTCTCTATCTTTTTATGCGTGTACAGAATCGTCGGCCTCATCATCGAAAGAGCTTTTCCGATGTATTCGTCCAGTTTATTTGAGATTC
>JAYWMP010000196.1:0-2449 GCA_035873255.1 Nitrospirota bacterium | reverse complement strand
AACTGGAGATCGGTCTGATACCATATTTCGGCGCAATAAGCTTTATCTGGACGATAGCGACTCAATGCTCAAACTTCGAAGTTTTCAGCCATTTCGTCAGAAACAATATCAAACGGAACACTATAGGCACCCTGAAGTAATTTACAGACAGGTATTGCGTCTGAATTGAGTTTTCACCCGACTTTTGCGGTCACATTCCCGGTCGAAGCCTACTGCAACTATTCTTTGTCAGCCTGGAGTTCATAATCGCATTCTTTATTCAGACAGAAAAAGACAGCATCCCCTGCCTTGCTGCGTTTTTCCGCAAGGAACGGGGCGTTGCATTTCGGGCACTGTTGCGGAACCGGCTTATACCAGGTGGCGTATTTACACTTGGGATAATTGCCGCAACTCCAGAACGGCTTGCCCCTTTTGGACCTTCTCTCAACTATGTCTCCTCCATCTTCAGGACATTTGACTCCGGTTGCAATCGGTTTTGTTGTCTTGCAGTCAGGGTATTTCGAGCACGCGAGGAACTTTCCGAATCTTCCGGATTTCAGATTCATCGGGGCATCGCATTTAGGACATTTTTCGTCCACACTAACGACCTCCTCGGGCTGTTCACCCTCAAGTGGCCTCGTGTTTTTACATTTCGGGAATCCCGAGCAGGCCATGAACCTGCCGTGCCTGCCCCACCTGATCACCATCGGAAGCCCGCAATTGTCACATACTTCCTCGGTCGGAATGTCCTTTGGTTTCACCTTCTCGGGTATCTTTAACGCCTCCTCCAGCTTTTCCTGAAAAGGCGTATAGAAATCCTTGACAACGTCCACCCATTTCAGCCTGCCTTCTTCTATCTGGTCCAGTTCCTTCTCCATTTTGGCTGTAAATCCGATATTCATCAGGTCGGCAAAACGGTCCACAAGCAGGTCATTGACCACAACTCCGAGTTCGGTCGGCACGAATTTCCGTTCTGTCTTGGTGACATATTTCCTGTCCTGTATGGTTGAGAGGATGGCGGCATATGTGCTCGGCCTGCCGATTCCCTTCTCCTCCAGAACCTTTACGAGTGTGGCCTCCGTATAGCGGGGAGGCGGCTGTGTGAAATGCTGCTTGGGCTGAAGATTCAGCAGCTTGAGTGTTTCACCCTCGTTTAAAAGGGGCAGGAGAGCGCCGTTTTCATCCGAGAGGTCATCGGTGCCTTCGGTATACAGGACCATAAATCCCTGAAATTTCACAACGCTTCCGGAGGCCTTAAGGGTGGTTTCGCCCCCGCCGTTATCCTTATTACATAATATTTCGAATGTGGTCTGCTCGATCTGGGCAGGCGACATCTGGCTGGAAATAAAGCGGTTCCATATCAGTTTGTATAGGCCGTACTGGTCCTTGCTCAGATATTGTTTTATCTGATCGGGGCTGTACACAAGATATGTCGGTCTCACAGCCTCATGGGCTTCCTGCGCCGAGGCCTTACTTTTGTATACAGGGGGTTTATCAGGTAAATATTCCCTGCCGTAAGTCTTCCCGATAAATTCTCTGACCGAACTCCGGGCCTCATCCGCTATCCTGAGAGAATCGGTCCTCATATAGGTGATAAGACCGACCGAACCTTCCTTGCCCAGTTCTATCCCCTCATACAACTGCTGCGCGACGGCCATGGTCTTTTTGGCCATAAAGCGCAATTTCCTCGAAGCCTCCTGCTGTAGCGTGCTCGTGATAAACGGCGGTGAGGGCATCCTTCTTCTCTTTTTACGTTCAATCTTTTTAAGAACAAAAGCGCCGTCTTTTATATAATCAACAACGGCATTTGCGGTTTCAGCATTCCGGATATCAGCCTTTTCGCCTTTATATTTAGCTAATTTCGCCCAGAAAGCGGGTTTGTTCGAACCCTCAAACTCCGTATTGATAGACCAGTATTCTTCCTGTTCAAACGCCTCGATCTCCCGTTCTCTTTCTACAACCAGCCTTACGGCGACAGACTGCACCCTGCCCGCGCTCAACCCTCTCCTGACTTTTTTCCACAACAGAGGGCTCAATCCGTATCCGGCCAGCCTGTCAAGCACCCTGCGCGCCTGTTGCGCGTCGACCTTGTTCATATCTATGATATCGGGATTTTTTAGCGAGCCGAGCACCGCCGTCTTTGTTATTTCATTGAATTTAATCCGGTATATCTTCTTCGATTTGCCCTTGATTTCCTCCGCTATATGCCAGGCGATGGCCTCCCCTTCCCTGTCAGGGTCGGGGGCTATATAAATCGTATCAGCATCTTTTGACGCCTTTTTAAGTTCTTTTATAATCTTTTCCTTCCCCGGAATAACTATATATTCAGGCGTGAAATTATTTTCTATATCAATGCCCATCTCCTTCCCGGGGAGGTCCCTTATATGACCGACTGAAGCCTTAACGGTAAAATCCTTGCCGAGGATTTTGCTGATCGTCCTTGATTTGGCGGGAGATTCAACAATTACTA
>JAYWMP010000190.1:0-8818 GCA_035873255.1 Nitrospirota bacterium | reverse complement strand
ATCGATGATGTCGTCCCTCCGGATGCCGACAGCTTTCGCCTGTCGCACGGCAAGCCATAACGCGACCAGAAATCCGGAGGCGATAAGAAATCCGTATGTATGTATGGTGAGAGGCCCGATCCTGACGAGTACCGGATACATCAGTTCCTCTTTGTGAACAATTGAATCAGCATGAAGAAAATCCCGATGGTAAGAGAGGAATCAGCCACGTTAAATGCCGGCCAGTGATAACCTGAAACCGAGACATCTATAAAATCAACAACACTTCCCAGCGCCAGCCTGTCGATCAGGTTACCGGCGGCCCCCCCGGCAAGAAAAGAAAACACCCTGTAATCTTCCAGGCCCTTAACGATGATCCAGAGCATCACTATAATCGCAATTATCGAAATTATTATAAAAAATGTATTTCCCAGGCTTGTGAATATCCCGAAGGCGGCGCCTTTATTCCTGACATTCACAAGATTCAGTCCCGGCATGATCCCGATAACACCGGACGGATCGATATATGTTCTGGCAAGATATTTGGTGGTCTGATCAAGCAGGACTATCAGGGAGATGATGATCAGGGAATAGACTATTCTCTTTTTCATTTAATGACTTTATAACATTTCCCGCAGACGTCAGGGGCGTCTTCAAAACTTCCGACACTATCGCTCCAGCCCCAGCATCTCAGGCATTTATTCCCGGAAGCCCGTTCAACCGCAACCTGAAGCCCCTCAATCTTAATACTCTCATATGAACCGGCAAGAATCGTATCGGCTATCTCCACAGCTGAAACCAGGAAAAACGCCGGCAGGGAATCAGTATAAGGCCTGCAGAGCTCCATATATTTTTCAGGCAGGTAAAGTCGCACCCTGGCCTCAAGTGAATTTCCTATAAACTTTTCCGCTCTCTTTATTTCGAGGGCCTTGTTGATTTCATCCCGCAGATCGAGAAGTCCCTTCCACCTTTCTTCAAGTTCCATGTCGATGAATTCTTCTCTCACGACCGGGAATGAAGATAAAAAAACGGATTCAGGCCCGTTTTTATCACTTTCTTCCGCCCCACGGTTCCGGATGTATCCATAGACTTCCTCGGCGGTAAATGAAAGCACCGGGGCCATAAGCCCTGTCAACGCCGAGAGTATCTCCGACAGGACCCATTGGCTCGCCCGCCGCTCAGTGGAATCAGCCCTGTCCGTATACAGCCTGTCTTTCAGCACGTCAAAATAAAAAGAACTCATGTCCACAACACAGAAATTATGTATCGAGTGGAAGGCTTCATGAAAATCATAATTCTCATAGGCCCCTGTCGCCCTTCCGATCAGGCCCTGGATCCTGCTCATGGCCCATCTGTCTACATCCTGAAGTTTATCGCTATAGTCATTATTGTCAAAATCATAAAGATTGCCGATAAGAAACCTGCACGTGTTTCTTATCTTTCTGTAAGCTTCTGTAAGCCTGCTCAATATCTCTTTTGATATCCTGATGTCATCCCTGTAATCTTCAGACGCGACCCATATGCGTAATATCTCCGCACCGTATCCCCTGATGATCTCCTGCGGGGCAATAACATTTCCGAGGGATTTCGACATCTTCTTTCCGGAGCCGTCAACCACAAAACCATGGGTCAGAACCGTCCTGTACGGCGCCCTTCCCCTCGTGCCGGTGGAGGCCAGGAGGGAGCTCTGGAACCATCCCCTGTGCTGGTCGCTACCTTCAAGATACAGGTCCGAAGGCCATACAAATCTTTCATCTCTTTCGATTACGGCGGCATGACTCACGCCGGAATCAAACCAGACATCAAGTATGTCCATCTCCTTTGCAAATCCGGATCCGCCGCATTTTTTGCATCTGTATCCTTCAGGAAGTATCTCGTCGACCCCCTTGATAAACCAGATGTCAGCGCCGTGCTCTCTCACAAGTTCGGCTATATCATTAAGGATGCTCTCGTCATCCACAATTTCTCCGCAGTCCCGGCATTCGATTAATGTGATCGGAACCCCCCAGCTTCTCTGTCTGGACACACACCAGTCAGGCCGGTTCATCACCATACCGTAAATCCTGTCCCTGCCCCATTCAGGAACCCAGTTGACCTTATCTATCTCGTTCAGGCAGTTCTTTCTCAGGTTATTATGTTCAACCGAGATGAACCATTGTTCAGTCGCGCGGAATATGACCGGTTTTTTGCATCGCCAGCAGTGCGGGTATGAATGAATGATCTTCTCTTCCTTCAGAAGGGAATTTTTTGACTTCAGTATCTCAATCACCGACGCATTCGCCTTGAATACAAACTGTCCTTCGAGCAGGCCTGCATCTCCCGTGAATATCCCCCTGTCGTCAACCGGCGCATAGACATCAAGACTATACTTTAACCCCACCGTATAGTCATCTTCTCCATGGCCAGGCGCTGTATGCACAACACCCGTGCCCTGTTCCAGTGTGACATGCCCGCCGAGGATCGTCTCAACAGTGCGGTCAATCCATGGATGGCTGCAGGCGATCCCTTCAAGCTCGGCGCCGGACCATACAAGTTCGGTAACTGTATATTCGTCTTCCCCGTAGCCTATTTTGTCCATACATGTTTCGACAAGCTCCCTGGCAAGTATCAGTCCGCCGTCCGCCGTTTTGACAAGACAGTAAGTAAAATCAGGATGCAGCGTCAGCGCCATATTGGCGGGTAATGTCCAGGGCGTGGTGGTCCATATAACAAAATACGCGTCATCTCCTGTATCAGTCTTAATTTTGCCCTTTGAGTCCTTCACCTTAAACTTCACAAATATCGAAGGTGACTCTTTGTCCGCGTGCTCGACTTCGGCTTCAGCAAGAGCGGTAACGCATGAAGGGCACCAATGGACAGGTTTTTTACCCTTGTAGACGTATCCCTTTTTAAAAAAATCATTGAATTCCCTTACTATCGCGGCTTCATATTCATGTGACATGGTTAGGTAGGGATTTGTCCAGTCTCCAAAGACACCCAGCCTCTTAAACTCTTCCCTCTGTATATCGACGAATTTTGCGGCGTATTCCTTGCAAAGCCCTCTCTTCCGGACTATATCTATTTCATTTTTTTTGCTGCCGAGGTTTTTATCAACCTGGATCTCTATCGGCAGACCGTGGCAATCCCATCCCGGCACATATGGCGCATAGAAACCCTTCATGGTCTTATATTTTACGATGATATCCTTCAGCACCTTGTTAAGCGCGTGTCCCATATGTATATGACCGTTTGCGTAGGGTGGACCGTCATGAAGAATATATGTCCCCGCGGAGCCGCCCCTGCCCTGCAGCTTTTCATAAATCTTTTTTTCTTCCCAGAGGTGAAGGATTTCAGGCTCCCTTTTGGAAAGGTTCGCCTTCATCGGAAAATCCGTTCGTGGAAGATTGAGCGTATCCTTGTAATTATCGGCCATAGCTTTAAAAAATACCACTACGCGGCCTTCAAAGTCAAGCAGCGAAGGGCCGTCGTGGAAAATTTACCTTGACTGACATCACCTGAATACGATATAAAAGTTAGACCGATAAACTCAAAGGAGAGCTCATGGATATCCCTGGTATTTTCAAAAAAAGTCTCATTTTAATAAAAAACAATCTGATTATTGTCATCCCTACCCTCGTAATCTCGATGCTTATGTCGATTATGTCGTTTCTTCTGGTCGGGGGGGGCGCCGCAACCGTTGCCGTAATTGAGGAGGGCGCCATGGATACCCCCTCAACAATGACTGATGGACTCCTCAGTCTGGCTTTTCTCGTGGCCGTAATATCAATGGCCCTTGGCACCATATCCCAGGGAATAACTATTTCGATGGCGGAGGAGGCGGTGGACACAGGAAGGTCATCCATAAAAAACGGTGTCAGCGCCGCACTGGCCAGGGCCGGACAGCTTCTGATTGCCGCCCTTCTGCTTTCGGTACTGGTAACACTCGGAATTATGCTTTTTTTCCTGCCCGGGATTATCATCGCTTTTGTCCTGATGTTCACTTTTTTTGGAGTAATGGTAGGCAACCTCACCGCAATAGAATCAATGAAAAAAAGCTTTGATATTGTAAAAAATAATCCCGGTAACACGGTGATACTCTTTCTTTCGATTGTGCTGACAGGCATTCTGTTTGTCATGGTAACCTCCGTCTTCAGCGTTATTCCCTTTCTGGGCCAGATTATCGGGGCAGCGCTCATGGGTCTCTTCTGGGGTTATGTCTCGATTGTTCTGGTCATGGCGTACAAAGAACTCGCTACTCAGAATTTCTGAATTCTCTCTCCCGGTAACAACGGATTTTTACCGGTTTTTTTTTAACAGCCCGCGTCGGACCGGTTGATATATCTTGAAAAGTTCACTATTTTTAAAGTAAAATTCTTAATATGCAGAAATTAATAAAAAACCTGATTCGTGATAATAACGCCAAAATTATACTCGTTGTTCTTGACGGACTCGGGGGTCTCCCGGTCAACGGAAAAACAGAGCTGGAAACAGCCCGCACCCCCGCCATGGATTCACTCGCGCGGAATTCAGCATGCGGTCTGCACCTGCCGGTTTCGATCGGCGTCACTCCCGGCAGTGGACCCGGGCATCTCGCTCTTTTCGGTTATGATCCGCTCGAGTATCAAATAGGCAGGGGCATTCTTGAAGCTCTCGGCCTCGGCATGGATGTCGAAAAAACCGATGTGGCGATACGTTGTAATTACGCGACACTCGAAAACGGCATTGTAACCGACAGGCGCGCCGGCAGAATTCCTTCCGGGGAAAGCAGGAAATTAACCGAAAAATTACAGGCTAATATCAGCAGGATTGACGAGGCGGAAATTCTGTTTGCGCCCGGAATGGAACACAGGTCCGCCGTCCTGTTCAGGTTCCCTGAACCTCTGGCCCCGGATGCATCCGATATCAATGATACTGACCCTCAAACTGAAGGGGTCGCGCCCCTCAAGCCGGTACCCGCTTCTCCGGCCGCTGAACAGGTCGTCCGTATTGCCGAGAAGTTTATCATCGAGGTCACCCGTGTCCTGAAAGATGAAAAAAAGGCAAACTGCATGCTGCTCAGAGGTTTTTCGATTATGCCCCAAATGACATCTTTCGGGGAAGCATACGGGCTGAATGCCCTTGCCGTCGCGAATTATCCGATGTACAGGGGAATTTCGAAACTGGTCGGAATGCATGCGCCTGTGGTTGACGGCGATGTGCAGGACGAGATTAATTTCCTCGAGAAAAATTATAATAATTACGATTTCTTTTTCCTCCACGTAAAGAAACCCGATTCGTATGGTGAAGACGGCGATTTTGATGGAAAGGTGAAGCGGATTGAGGAATTCGATCTCCTGCTGCCGCAGATACTCAAGCTTAAACCTGATGTGCTCATCATTACCGGTGATCATTCCACCCCATCCCTGCTTAAAGGCCATAGCTGGCATCCCGTGCCTGTCCTTGTAAATTCTCCCTATGTGCTCGGAGGCGGTCTCAGCAATGCCTTTTCCGAGAAAGATTGCCTAAAGGGAGAGCTGGGGATATTCCGCACAGTCAATTTAATGCCGCTTGCCCTTGCCAATGCAGGAAGACTGAAAAAATTTGGCGCATAAACAGGGATTCACCGACAGTCACTCTCAGACCCCGGGCGACAGGGAAAAATCAGAGTCATTACCTCTTGATCATCCTGCTTCGGTTCCACTGATTGATACCCACTGTCATCTTGAGATGGAGGCATTTGATCCTGATCGTAAAGAAGTCATCCAGCGGGCTAAAAACGCGGGGCTTGAATTACTGATCACCGTGGGTTCCAGCCTTGAAAGTACAATTAAAGGCATTGAGCTTTCTGAACAGTATGATTTCATCTATGCCTCAGCCGGAATCCATCCCCATGACGCCGCAGACTTTTCAGAGGATATATATAAAAAACTCAAGGAATTGTCCAAAAGGCGGAAAGTGGTCGCAATCGGCGAAACAGGCCTTGATTATTATTACGACCACTCACCACGTCAGACGCAGAGGGAAGTCTTCGGCAAACATTTACAGCTCTCGAAAGATACCGGCCTGCCGGTGATAATACACTGCAGGGAAGCAGAGCAGGATACAATGCGGATACTAAGGGAATCGGATATAAGCAACGGCGTACTGCATTTTTTTTCGGGTGATATGGAGATGGCCGAAGAGGTTATGTCCATGGGCTTTTACTTATCGATTGCCGGGCCGGTAACATACAAAAAATCAGGACGGATGAAGGAGATTGCCCGCCTGATTCCTGATGACTACCTGCTCGTTGAGACGGATTCCCCGTATTTATCCCCTGAACCTTTCAGGGGCAGGCGGAACGAGCCGTCATATATTCAGAATACAATAAAGCATATAGCGGCATTAAGAGGCATAAGCTATGAGGACCTGGCAAGGATTACCACCCTTAACGCAAAGCGCCTTTTCAGGATAGGATCAATCGCTGAAAAGCCCGAAATTACGTACAGGATAAGAGACTCCCTTTACCTCAACATAACCAACCGCTGCACTAACAAATGCTCATTCTGCGTAAAGTTTCATACCGATTACGTTAAAGGCCACAGACTCAGACTTGACCGTGAACCGACAGAAGAAGAGATTAAAAAGGAGATCGGAGACCCATCAAGATACAATGAAATCGTATTCTGTGGCTACGGCGAACCCCTTCAGCGACTTGATTTTGTCCGGAATGTCTCTGCATGGATCAAGGAACACGGCGGCAGGGTGAGGATTAATACGAACGGCCATGCCAACCTGATTCACAAAAGGGACATCACCCCGGAGCTGAAGGGCATTGTCGACAGCATCTCTATAAGCCTTGACGCCCAGGACAAAGACACTTACAACCGGATATGCAGGCCCGCCTTCGAAAACGCCTATGACGGGATAATTCGATTCACAAAGCAGTCGGGGAAGTTTATCCCGGATGTGCGGCTAACCGTCGTTGACCTTGAGGGCGTTGATATAGAAAAGTGTGAAAAGATAGCTGAAGAGCTGAACGTAAGGCTGGTGGTCCGCAAGTTCAATGTCGTGGGCTAATTTTTTTTCGGCAAGCCTGTGTCAGTCCGAGTCCGTCCGGCTAATCCATTTAAAAAACGCGTCAACGACATCCGGATCGAACTGTGTGCCCGAACATCTGCTAATCTCTGTCACGGCTTCCTCTTTTGTCTTTTTATGTCTGTAAGGCCGTTCAGAGGTCAGCGCGTCAAATGTATCCGCGACAGCCAGGATTCTGGCCATAACAGGTATCTCACCCCTCATCAAACCGAAAATTCCGCCGGACCCGTCCCAGTATTCGTGGTGATACTTAATACTCAGGATTATCTCTTCAAACTGCTGCAATTCACTGAGTATTGCGGCGCCCTGCTCCGGGTGTTTTTTTATAATCAGCATCTCTTCTTTTTTCAGTTTGCCTTTTTTATTTAATATCTCCCTCGGAGTTGCTATCTTGCCTATATCATGCAGAAGAGATGTTATCTTCAGTTTTTCGATTAACTCCGCATCAAGCCCCATGACACCCGCGATGGCGATAGCATATTCAGTAACACGCTCAGTATGTCCGGCCGTCCACCCGGATGCCGCCTCGAGCGCCTTTACCAGCGACCTTATGGCCCCTATCAGCAATAATTCGATCTCACTGTGGAGGAGCGCGTTCTCTATGGAAAGGCCCGCCTGGACCGAAATAGCCATCAGAAGCTTTGAGTCATTGGAGTAAAATTCTTCGTCATTCTCTTTATCGGCGATAATAACTGCGCCTATCACCCTTGTCTTGCCGATAAGCGGATAGATCATCAACCGGGAAAGTCCCGGAAAATAATCACACGCGGCCGTCCCGTTTGAGCTGCAGTAGACCTGATACTTTTTTGTTTCGATCGCTTTCCATAAACCCTCAGCGTCCCGCCCGAATTCACTTTTGATGTTCCAGTCGCCCCGCCGAGCTTTTGTATAAAACTTCCCGGCCTTTTCATCAAGCAGGACCACTGCGGAGGTTTTAACTCCTATTGTGTCGATGACAGCCTCGACAATCCTGGAACAAACCTCATCTATGCTCAGCAGTGAAAATCCCTCGGAAATCCTGTAAAGCAACGCAAGTTCTTCATAGGCATTGCTAAGCTCCTGGATTGTCAGGAAAAGATCACTCTCAGGATTTATCTTTGCCAAGGGTTTCCAGCACCATATCGAGAAGCGCCTTGGGACTGAAGGGCTTCGTTATATATCTGTCAACGCCGCACTGGAATCCGAGTTTTTCGTCGGAATCCTGTCCTTTCGCCGTCAGCATAAAAATCGGGATATTATTCAGATCCGGGTCTTCCTTCATAAGCCTGCATATCTCAAGCCCGTTGATTTCCGGCATCATCCAGTCGAGTATTATAAGGTCCGGCAGTTCTTTTCTGATTAATTTAACGGCGTTTTTACTCTCCCTGAGGGTTATAACGTCGATCTTCGACCGCGTGAGTTTATCCTCGATCATCATAAGAATAAATGGTTCATCGTCAATCACAATTACTTTACTCACTTTGCCTCCTGTACGGCATATATAATACCACTTTTGTTCCCTTTCCGAGTTCGCTTTTTATGTCCATCCGGCCGTCATGCATCCTTATGATTTCACTGCATATAGAAAGTCCGAGCCCCGTCCCCTTAACTTTCCCGCCGTGGAGTCCACGGAAGAACCTCTCGGAAAGCCGCGGCAAATCCTCTTCGGGGATGCCCCAGCCATTGTCGGCTATTATGATTTCAAGCTCATCTTCCTTCCTGCTTACTGTTATCTCTATGCTGCATCCGGCGTCGGAAAACGCCAGGGAATTATCAATGAAATTTACCAACAACTGCCTCAACTTTCCTTCATCTCCAACAAAGT
>JAYWMP010000281.1:0-5302 GCA_035873255.1 Nitrospirota bacterium | reverse complement strand
GCGTTTTATCGGTTTTCCTTTTAGAAAATAGAGAGGTGTTTTGAATGGCTAAAACTTGCATGATAGAAAAGACAAAAAAACCGGCCAAATTTAACGTCAGGGTATATAACAGATGTAAACTGTGCGGCAGGCCGAGGGGCTATCTCAGGAAGTTCGGGATGTGCCGTATATGTTTCAGATTGCTGGCGCTTCGTGGGGAGATCCCCGGAGTTACAAAATCCAGCTGGTAGTTTATATCCAGCCGGCCGGAAACGAGTCGTACCGAGGAGGAATTTGATGTTAACAGACCCAATAGCAGATATGCTAACGAGAATAAGAAACTCTCATATGGTAAAGGCGGAGAAGGTTGATATGCCCGCTTCGAAAATGAAGCTGGAAATCGCGAAGATCCTGAAAGAGGAAGGCTTCATCAGGGCGTATAAACTCCTGAAAGATAAAAAACAGGGTGTTCTGAGGATTACGCTGAAGTACTCGCCAGAAAGTGACGCGTTAATCTCGGGGCTTAAGCGGATAAGCAAGCCAGGGAGAAGAGTTTATGTGAATAAGGATGCCGTTCCGATGGTACTGGGCGGAGTGGGTATTTCGATACTTACTACATCAAAAGGTGTTCTTGCGGACAAGGCATGTCGGCGTGAAAAAGTTGGCGGAGAAGTTCTCTGCCATATATGGTAAAGATAAAGGAGAGTCAGGATGTCCAGAATCGGGAAAAAACCAATAGAAATCCCAGCAAGTGTCGATATCAAGGTGGATGGAAATAGCGTGAAGGCTAAAGGGCCTAAAGGTGAACTTGAATGGAATTTTCCGGCTGGGACAAAGGTTACAATAAAAGAGAGTGCTGTTGTCGTGGAAAGGCTTGATGACATCAAAAAGACGAGGGCGTTGCACGGCCTCACCAGAAACCTGATCGCGAACATGATTGAAGGTGTGTCGACTGGGTATCAGAAGATTCTCCAGATTGTTGGTGTCGGGTACAGGGCCCAGGTGCAGGGAGATAAAGTCCTGTTTACCCTGGGATATTCACATCCTGTCGAATTTCAGCTTCCGGATGGTATAAGCGCCGCGGTAGATCAGAAGCAGACATTACTGACTCTCGCGGGAATTGATAAACAGAAGCTTGGTCAGGTTGCGGCTAATATCAGGAAGTTAAGAAAACCCGATGTGTATAAAGGGAAAGGCATCCGGTATGCAAACGAAAGATTGCGACTTAAGGCTGGCAAGGCTGGTAAGAAGTAAATTCATTCTGGATGTCGTTTGAGCGATTTAAGAGTCATAGGGCCGTCATAAATTAGCAGGAGGCTATAGTGGTTAAGAGCAGAAAAGATAGCAGGACGAGACGTCACAGGCGAATCAGAAAAAAGGTCTACGGGACCATGGATAGAATGAGATTGTCTGTGTACAGGAGTTTATCGCAGGTGTATGCCCAGATAATCGATGACGAGAAAGGCCATACGGTCGTCTCAGCTTCAAGCCTTGATAGCCAGTTCAAGGATCTGGGATCGCACAGGGGCAATATCAAAACGGCAAAAGAGGTCGGCAGTCTTATCGCCGGCAGGGCCAAAGAGAAAGGTATCAGTAAAGTTGTATTTGACAGGGGCGGTTATCTTTATCATGGCAGGGTCAAGGCATTGGCCGAGGCAGCAAGGGAAGCAGGACTGGAATTTTAAATTTTAAACTTGCAATAAAGGAGGTATGGTGGGAAGGATAGACCCGGAAGGCTTGAGTCTGAAAGACAAAGTCATATACATAAATAGAGTTTCCAAGGTTGTTAAGGGAGGCCGGCGGTTTTCTTTTAGCGCGCTTGTTGTTGTAGGGGACGGTGAAGGGACGGTAGGCGTCGGAAAAGGAAAGGCCTCGGAAGTTCCGGAGGCTATCAGAAAAGCGGTTGAACAGGCAAAAAAATCGTTGCATAGATTTCCCCTGAGGTTTGGGACAATTCCTCACAGGATTATCGGTAAATATGGCGCGGGGATGGTTTTGATGAATCCCGCGAAGAAGGGTACCGGGCTTATTGCGGGTGGAGCTGTGAGGCCTATTCTGGAAGTGTCCGGAATACGGGATATCGTGACCAAGTCCATGGGCAGCAATAACCCTTATAATACCGTTAAGGCGACGATCGACGGTCTCTTGAGTCTGAAGGATCCTGATCGTGTTATGTGGCTGAGGGGAAAAGCCGGAGAAGAAACGCAGGAGGCCAAGGTCTAAATGTTGAAGATTGTGTTAAAGCGAAGCTATATAGGAACTCCCGAAAAGCACAGAAAAATATTGAGAGCGCTTGGATTGAGGAAAATCGGCGGCCAGGTAACTAAGGCCGATAACAGTGCGACCAAAGGCATGATCAGACTTGTATCGCACATGATCTCCGTCGAAAAAACGGATGAATAGCACTGGTTGAAATCTTTTGCCGGGGATATGTCCGTCAGATGGTGTATCCGGCATTAAGTTTACGAAGATCAGAGATAATTTTATAAAGTAAATTCCGAACATAGATTAATTATAATATAGAGGTGTATTCAGGTGAAGATTGAAGACATAAAGCCCGCGGAAGGAAGCAGGAGAAGAAGCAGGAGAGTCGGCAGAGGCGTAGGCTCCGGAAGCGGAAAGACGTCGGCCAAGGGACACAAGGGACAGAAGGCCAGGTCCGGCGGTACAAAAGGCGCTGGATTCGAGGGCGGACAGATGCCTTTACAGAGAAGAGTCCCCAAGAGAGGGTTTAAGAACCCCTTCAGTATTATATACGCAATAGTTAACCTTGACAGGATTAATGACATTAAGGACATCGATATAATCACCCCCGACTTACTGATGGAGCGAGGCGTCATAAAAGACATCAAGTCAGGCCTGAAGGTGCTTGGAGTCGGAGAGATTAAAAGGCCTGTAACAGTGAAGGCCGCGGCCTTCAGCGCATCAGCGGCGGAAAAAATCGCCGGCGCCGGCGGCAAGGCAGAGGTAATATAGTTTTGGGCCTTATCTCGAGTTTCCAGAATATTTTCAAAATTGCTGAATTAAAGGGCAGAATTCTTTTTACTCTCGCGCTTCTTACAGTATATAGAATAGGCTGTCATATACCCACCCCCGGAATAAACGGAGAACAGCTGAGTGAGTTCCTGACGCAGAGGGGCGGGGCTATAATGGGTTTCTTCGATATGTTTTCCGGCGGGGCGTTATCAAGGGCCACAATATTCGCGCTGGGCATAATGCCTTATATCAGCGCCTCAATCATTATGCAGCTACTCACCGTTGTAATACCGGCAATCGGCAAGCTGGCAAAAGAGGGTGAGGCCGGCAGAAAAAAGATAGTTAAATATACAAGGTACGGCACAGTGCTTATCAGCGCCGTTCAGTCCTTTATCATAGCCTCCGGCCTTGAGACCATGCAGGACGGCATGTTTGTTACAAACCCCGGCTGGTCGTTCAGGATAATCACGATGATTACATTGACATCGGGTACTGCGTTTATAATGTGGCTGGGAGAGCAGATCACGGAAAGGGGAATCGGCAACGGGATATCGCTTATTATCTTTGCCAGTATTGTCGCAAGGTTTCCCGCCGCGGTTGTGAGCACGATCAGATTGACACAGGCGGGCGAGCTGTCACCATTTATTCTTATCCTGCTGATAGCAATGATGGTCGCGGTGATTGCGGGTATAATATATATCGAGAGGGGCCAGAGGAAAATACCTGTTCAGTACGCAAAACGGGTTGTGGGCAGAAAGGTTTATGGCGGCCAGTCAACGCACCTGCCTCTCAAGATAAATACCGCCGGGGTTATCCCGCCGATTTTTGCGTCGTCCATAATTATGTTTCCGGCCACGATTGCCGGTTTTATCGCGATACCATGGGTGCAGTCTATTGCCCGGCAGCTTTCTCCAGGGAATGTACTATACACCGTCTTATATGTCAGCATGATATTCTTTTTCGCATATTTTTATACAGCCATAGTATTCAATCCGGTGGACATAGCGGATAACCTTAAGAAGTACGGGGGATATATACCCGGCATAAGGCCAGGCCAAAAAACATCGGAATATCTTTACCGGGTGTTATCAAGGCTTACATTAATAGGTGCGGTATATCTGTCTGTGGTATGTGTTATTCCGACCCTGCTGATAGCAAAATTTAACGTGCCTTTTTATTTTGGCGGAACTTCTCTTTTGATAGCGGTAGGAGTCGCTCTGGACACAGTTTCACAAATAGAGTCTCATCTGGTTACGCGGTCCTATGAGGGACTGCTCAAGAAGGGCAGGGTAAGGGGAAGGCGCGGCTGAAAACATATATGATCAGAAGAATACGCCTGTGATCTACCTGAAATCTCCAGAGGAGATAGAGAAAATGACTTCAGCCTGTCGAGTCGTGGCGGAAGTTCTTGCGTTACTGAAAAACATGGTGAGGGTCGGAGTCACGACAAAAGAGATGGAGCTGTTTGCTGATGAACAGATCAAGGCCCGCGGTGGGAAGCCTGCGTTTAAAGGCTACAGGGGCTATCCCGCAAGTATATGCGCCTCCGTTAATGATGAGGTGGTGCATGGTATCCCATCATCCATTAAACTGGTTGAGGGCGATACCGTTAGTGTCGATCTTGGAGTTTATATGGACGGTTTCTATGGAGACGGCGCAGTGACAATGCAGGTAGGCAGGACGGACAGTGAGACCAGAGAATTAATTAAGGTGACCGAAGAGGCGCTGTATGTCGGCATAGATAATGCGGTTGAGGGTAACCGGGTATCGGACATATCCCATGCCATACAGAAACATGTTGAAAACAAAGGGTTCTCCGTTGTCAGGCTGTTTGTCGGACACGGCATAGGCAGGAAGCTGCATGAGGAGCCCCAGATACCCAACTATGGATCCCCGGATCGTGGACCGAGACTGAAAGCGGGAATGACACTGGCGATAGAGCCGATGGTCAATGCCGGGTCATACGAAGTGAAGATACTTGATGATGGCTGGACGGCTGTTACGATAGATGGCAGGAAATCGGCCCATTTTGAGCATACGGTTCTTGTTACATCGAATAAACCTGAAATCTTGACTAAATGCGCATAAAAAAACTATAATTAAGGGTTATATGGCAAAAGAAGATAATATAGAAGTACAGGGGACTATTGTAGATACGTTACCCAATGCAAGGTTCAGAGTGGAATTGGAAAACGGCCAGATTGTGCTGGCTTACGTGTCGGGCAAAATGAGGATGCATTTCATAAAAATTTTACCTGGGGACAGAGTGACGGTTGAATTGTCGCCGTACGATCTTTCAAAGGGAAGAATAACATACAGATTTAAATAATTTATAAAAAGAGGTAGT
>JAYWMP010000280.1:0-3874 GCA_035873255.1 Nitrospirota bacterium | reverse complement strand
TGTAAAGGTAACAAATAATGAAAAGCGATAATGAAGAAATCCTGGATACGCATACACACTCGATTAAAGATTAAACACCTCTCCTGTCCGGGCTGAAAATATATTTGTGGATCTGGAGATTAAGCCTTATATCCAGGTTGTCATCGACAATCCACCCGGCAAGCTCGGCGGGGTCTAATAACCCAAACACGGGGGAAAACAAAATTTCAGCTTTGTCCCGGAGCTTACGCCCATGGATTATATCTTTCGCCCAATCATAATCATTACGGCCACCCAGTACAAATTTTATCTCATCCAGGGGTTTTATGAGATCTAAACCTGAAAAATCCATCTTATCGCTCATGCCGCTCCCAGGGGTCTTTATATCAAGGATAACCACGGCCCGTTTATCGATACCCTCTATGCTTTTAGAGCCATTGGTCTCGATTAATACATGATATCCCGCATCAAGCAGGGCCGGAACAAGAACACCCAGCTCCGTCTTCTGGAGAAGGGGTTCTCCCCCTGTAATCTCTACAAGATTCGGTCCTGACAGCCTGACCCTGTCGATAATCTCATCTACCGGCATCTCCGTCCCGTCACTATATGCGTATTGAGTATCACAGTAAGCACACCTCAGGTTACAGCCGCTGAGCCGGATAAAAGTACATGGAAGCCCGGCATAAGTCGACTCTCCCTGTATGCTCGTAAATATTTCGCTGATTTTCATTTTATCTTACCGGTATTCAAAAAAAATCCCCCTGATGTCCGTGCTCATCCATGTTCCCCTGCAGTCTTGCCGCTATGCTTGATTATTATGATGTAACCGGAAAAAATTATAAGAAAACCTCCCATTAGCGATCTGAATCCCGGCGCCTCGCTGTAAAAAATAAGCGCAAGCAGCATCGCTCCCACAGGTTCAAGGTAGCCGAGCACAGCAGCCTTGGTCGCCCTCACTTTTTGCAACCCCTTAATATACAGCAGGGGCGCGACAGTGGAATGAAGAAGCCCCATCAGAACCAGGTATCCCGCAATTTCCAGAGGTATTTCATTTACGAAAGGAAACAGCAATAATACAACAACAAGGTTCTGGAAGATCGTTATTATCAATATGCTGTAATTTCTCGTCAGAAATCTGCCTATAATTATTATGAGGGCATAGGCGACGCCTGACAAAACTCCGGCCGTGATTCCCGATATATTCTCATCGGAATAAGAAAATCCGTTCAGCATCAACCACAGGCCCGCGCTTGAGACTATTATCGCAAGGACAACAAACCTGTCGATCCTTTCCTTCAGCAGCAGGGGCGACAGGACCGCGACAAAAATAGGAGCGGTATAATGAGTTAATACCGCATTGGCGATCGTAGTGTGAGTAAACGCGTAATAAAAAAACAGGTTATTCAAAAGAAAAAAAGGCCCGAGTAAAAAAAGGGTGGGAATATTTCTTAATTCTGGAAGCTTCTTGCGTTCGCCGGTCGAAAACAGAATTGTACATTGAGCTATCAGCGCTATGAGGGCAGGAAAAAAAATCGTGTTGGTCAGAGCAGTATCGGCCATTCTGATGATAATGCCCAGAGAACTCCAGATAAATATCGCGGTAAGAATATAAATAGAAGACATTGGGCAATCTAGGCGGACAACGGCGGGCCTTCCGGGTTTTTCAGCACGCTTTCACGCGATACATCATCATAATTAAATAGAATCTTTTCATTTTTTCAATATATTAACAGGATCGTCCGCGTAACGTCCACCGCACCGGCTTTCCAGACGCGATTATATTTTCCAGACTTCCATGATATCCCGATGTTCAGCAGAATGAAACGTAACATCCGCGTTAACACGGCATAAAATCCGAAGACAGCTCAGTCCTGGTTAAACAGCGCCGAACTTCTCTTTCAGCGCCTTCTCAACATGGACCGGAACAAATTTTTTTATATTGCCGCCAAAAGAGGCTATTTCCTTGACCATCGTTGCCGTGAGGAATGAATATTCTTCACTCGGCATCATAAATACTGTCTCGATTTCAGGCAGGAGCCGCCTGTTCATCAGCGCCATCTGAAGCTCATATTCAAAGTCAGATACTGCCCTCAACCCCCTGATAATAGCAATCCCGTTTTTACTCTTCACATATTCAACAAGGAGTTCATTGAATTTTTCGACCTTAACCCTTCCATAACTCTTCAGCGACTGTTTCAGCAGAAAAATACGTTCTTCAACACTGAAAAGCGGTTTTTTCTTCAGGCTGGGTGCAAGAGCGACAATAATTTCATCGAAGATCACCAACCCCCTGACAATAAGATCACGGTGTCCGTTGGTAAAAGGATCAAAGGTACCCGGATAAATCGCGATTTTCTTCATCTTCCCTTCCTGTACAATGTCAGCATTGTATCTCCATATTTATAATTTTTAATAAATCCGAGGGTCTGCATCTCTTCCCTTAATCTTAAGCCGGTGCGGTGTTCCACCATCAAACAGCCGCCTTCTTTAAGAACGTCATTTCCGTCAAGCAATAGAAAAACATTCTTTATTTCGTCGGACGCATACGGCGGATCTGCAAATATTATATCGAAGCAGAGGGCCGATTCCGACGCGTCATTCAGGAACTGGTCCACGCTTTTCCTGTAAACACCGGCCATTTCATCAAAGCCCGTCTTTTTTATATAGTCTTCGATAGACTTCGAGCGCACCAGGTTATTCTCAACAAAAAAAACCTTTTCAGCCCCCCTTGAGAGCGCCTCAAGGCCAACCGCACCGGTGCCGGCATAGAGATCCAGAAAAACCGCGCCTCTTATCTCCGCCTGCAGGATATCAAAGACTGCTTCCCTGACTTTCGCGGAAGTCGGCCTCAGCCCGCCCTGCCCGGCTCCCGATGAAAAGACTTTTTTTCGACCGGCGACTTTTCTGCCCTTAAGCTGACCTCCCGATATCCTCATGATATATACCGAATATGTATTATTTTAACCATTTTTAGCTCATAAATTTTACCGGCGATGAGACTATCAACCGATAACCCGCTGTCTTTTTATTGTTGTCCCGCTCTAGGCCCGGAAGACCACGTCGGCCGGTATTTTACTGCATGTTAACCGGGGGCTCCGCCACTTCTTCAACATTCCTGAAAATTTCAAACACTGAAAGAAAGACCGCCAGAATAAGGGGACCCATAATCAATCCGATAAGTCCCAGAAATTTTATCCCGCCCAGCACACTGAAGAAAATTATAATCGTCGGCATCTTTGTCCTGGTGCCTATTATCAGGGGCTTCAGTATATTGTCCACCATGCTTATAACAAAAACCCCGAATAAAAAAAGCCCTACGCCCTCAATATAGTTTCCCTGTATCATCAGGTATAACGAATTGGGCCCCCAGATGGAGAAACTACCCAGGAACGGAACAAATGACATTATCGACATCGCAATACCCCAGATCACAGGCGACGTTATACCTGCAAAATAAAATGCGATACCCCCGAGTATGCCCTGAATAACCGCCACAGCAACTCCGCCATAGACGGTAGAGACAATCATATCCTTCACCTGGGTGGCAAGTCTGTTTTTCTGCCGTTCATTAAAAGGCAGGTAGTCCATTGTCCTGGAAAAAAAACCTGGGGCATCTTTAAGAAGAAAGAAAATAGTAAAAAACATAAAGATAAAATTTATGGCGGCGGATATTATATTGGTAATCCTTATCGACAGATTGTCTGTAAGCCCAAGACCGATCTTCTTGATATTCCCGATAATCATCTCTTCAGTCGGTAAATTTTCAGCCCCGATAAACAACTGGACCTTCTCCAGAAAATCCACAAGCTTCGGGTGCCTCAATATATCATGTATGGTGCCGAGCTTCCCTTCATTTATGTTTGCAATAATCCCTTTCAACTCATCAATGAGCAGG
>JAYWMP010000270.1:0-8384 GCA_035873255.1 Nitrospirota bacterium | reverse complement strand
GATAATGCCGTCTCAAAGACGGTGAATTTTCCCAATAGCGCGTCGACAGAGGATGTAGAGGAAGTTTACATGGCCGCATATGATCTCGGCTGCAAGGGAGTTACGGTCTACCGCGACGGTTCAAGGGAAGACCAGGTACTTACCACGGGGAAAGAAAAAGAAAAAGAAGAAGAAAAGGCGAAAGAACCCACATGTACAAAGATCGTACCGAGGAAAAGGCCGGAGACGATAAAGGGCGCAACAAGGCATATGAATACAGGTTGCGGCACGCTTTATGTCACGGTTAATGAGGATGGAGACGGTCAGCTTTTTGAACTGTTCACACATATAGGAAAGGCGGGGGGATGCGCGTCAAGTCAGTCGGAAGCCATCGGCAGACTGGTCAGCCTCGCTTTACGGTCCAACATAGAACCGGATGTAATAATAAACCAGCTCAAGGGCATAACCTGCCATAACCAGACATGGTCAAGAGGGGGAAAGATCACCTCGTGTTCGGACGCCATAGCTAAAGCGCTGGAAAATTACATGAGGAAGGACGCGAAGGACATCGGTAACGGCAACGGCGGCAAAACTCACGACACAACGATGCTCCTGGGCGCCTGCCCGGAATGCGGTGGAGCTGTCGAACATGAGGGAGGGTGCGCTGTCTGTCATAGCTGCGGATTCACAAAATGCGGTTAAAAAAGGGATAGAGTTATAAACTCCCGGATTCACGCTTATATTGCGTACATCTCCGGCGCCTCTTCCTGTTTCATCGGTAATGTCTGGAAAGACCATGGCTTTATCCATCAGCATCAGGATACGCGCGCATATTGAGTCCTGTAATTTCGGTTATTCTATCACAGGCAGGCCACGTCTTGCCTTCCCAGAACCCCAACAAAAAAAACCTCCCTGTCTCTTTTTCAGATCGAAAAGAGACAGGGAGGTTTTATTAAAATAATCTACTCTTCGGTTACCGGCTCAGCAATAACCGGCGGCGTAAGATCACGCTTCACAAAGGTGTTTCTGTATTTCTCCATACCGGTTCCAGCAGGTATAACACGTCCCATAATCACGTTCTCTTTCAATCCACGCAATTCATCGACCGCTCCGCTGATTGCAGCCTCCGTCAGCACCCGTGTTGTCTCCTGGAATGACGCAGCGGATACGAAGCTCTCGGTCGAGAGAGAGGCCTTTGTTATCCCCAGAAGTAAAGGCTTGCCATGGGCCGGTTTCCCGCCTTCAGCCTTCACCCTGCTGTTCTCGTCCTGGAAGATCATTCTGTCCACCTGTTCGCCGATTAAGAATGTTGTGTCGCCGGGGTCCTCGACCCTGACCTTCTTCATCATCTGGCGGACAATAACCTCGATATGTTTATCATTGATGGTAACTCCCTGCAGCCTGTAAACTTTCTGCACCTCATCAACGAGATAACTCTGAAGCTCCTTTGGTCCAAGGATATCGAGCACGCTGTGCGGGTTTACCGCGCCGTCCATGAGCGGTTCACCAGCCTTTACCCAATCACCCTCATGAACACTGACATGCTTTCCTTTCGGGATATCGTATTCCTTGGTGGTCTCGCCGCCCTTCACAACGACAACACGTTTGCCTTTCTGAACGCTCCGGAATTCCACAATACCGTCAATTTCCGAGACCAGCGCCTGTTCCTTGGGTTTTCTCGCCTCGAAAAGCTCCGCAACCCTCGGAAGACCTCCGGTTATGTCCTTTGTCTTTGTCGTCTCCCTCGGTATCTTCGCGAGTATATCTCCCGGGGCCACGATATCGTTTTTATCAACAAGAATATGTGCGCCTGACGGAAGGACATACCGTGCGAGATTGTTTGTGCCCGGTATTTTCAGTGTCGCTTTCCCGTGTTCATCCTTGATCGAAATTCTCGGCCGCAGATTAGACGCGTATTCTATAATCACTTTTCGCGAAAGTCCCGTGGTCTCATCAACCTCCTCCCTGACGGTCACGCCTTCGGTGATATCGCCAAGGGCTATCCTGCCGCCCAGTTCGGTGAGTATTGGTGTGGAATACGGGTCCCACTCAACCAGTCTCTGTCCCGGTGTGACTTTCTCCCCTTCGACGACGCGCAATTTCGCGCCATAGACAACAGCGTATTTTTCCCGCTCCCTGCCTCTGGCGTCAACTATTGCTATACTGCCGTTTCTGTTCATTACGATGAGAAGGCCTTCCCGGTTCTTAACGGTATTTATATTTATAAACTTTATGCTGCCTGAGTGTCTCGCCTCAAGGACCGTCTGTTCGACGACTTTCGACGCAGTACCACCGATATGGAATGTCCTCATCGTAAGCTGGGTGCCCGGTTCTCCAATGGACTGAGCAGCGATTATTCCAACGGATTCTCCGACTTCAACGTTTGTCACTCCTCTTGCAAGATCTCTCCCATAGCATTTAGCGCAGACGCCGAATTTGGACTGGCATGTCAGCACAGACCTGATATTGACCCTGTCTATGCCGGCTTCCACGATCTTCTGTGTATATTCCTCGTCTATCTCCTGATTTCTCTTGATGACCAGCTTCCTTGTAATCGGGTCCTTTATATCATCAACGGAAAACCTCCCGTAAATCCTCTCATCCAGCGGCAGTATGATCTCACCGCCCTCAACCAGGGAAGTAACGGCTATTCCGTCTGTTGTGCCGCAATCCTCCTCCCTGATAAGAACATCCTGGGCGACGTCTACGAGCCTGCGTGTAAGATATCCTGAATTCGCCGTCTTCAGCGCGGTATCGGCAAGACCTTTTCTGGCGCCGTGAGTCGATATAAAGTATTGCACGGGCGTAAGTCCTTCCCTGAAGTTCGCGGTTATCGGCGTCTCTATGATCTCCCCCGAAGGTTTTGCCATAAGGCCCCTCATACCGGCAAGCTGCCTGATCTGCGCGGCGCTTCCCCTTGCTCCGGAATCAGCCATCATAAATATACTGTTAAAAGACCTCCGCTCCTTAAGCTCTTCCTCTGGAAAAGTTTTGTCATCTTCAGCGCCAAGCTCTTTCATCATCTCGTCCGCGATACGTTCGGTAACATTCGCCCAGATGTCGATGACCTTGTTATACCTCTCACCCTGGGTTATCAGTCCGTCCGCATACTGTTTCTGGACCTCGATCACTTCCTGTTCCGCCTGATGTATCATCGCCGGCTTCGTGGAAGGTATATGCATATCAGAAACGCAGATCGAAATTCCTGAATTCGTGGCGTAATGAAAGCCGATTTTCTCGAGATGATCAAGAAAAACCACGGTCGCTCTCCTGCCGGCCTTTGTATAGGAATATTCTATCAGCCTGGACAGCTCTTTTTTCGTCATATCCCTGTTGATCATGGAAAACCCTATCTCTTTGGGCACTATCTCACTGAAGATGATTCTTCCTGTGGTAGTCTCGACAAATGCTCCGTCCATTCTTACTTTTATTTTTGCATGTTCGCTTAACTGCCCGTTATCATAAGCTATTCTTACATCTTCAGCATCGGAAAATATTCTGCCTTCTCCAAGCGCGCCCTGTCTCTCTTTCATAAGATAATAGATGCCCAGCACCATATCCTGCGTCGGCAACAGAATCGGCTTGCCATTGGCCGGGGAAAGGATATTATTTACCGACATCATCAAAACCCTTGCCTCGATCTGCGCTTCAATAGACAGCGGGACATGAACGGCCATCTGGTCGCCGTCAAAGTCCGCATTAAACGCGGTACAGACCAGCGGATGGAGTTTTATTGCCTTGCCCTCGACAAAAACAGGATCGAATGCCTGGATGCCGAGTCTGTGCAAGGTCGGCGCCCTGTTCAGAAGCACAGGGGTTTCAGCGATAACCTCTTCAAGTGCGTCCCATACTTCAGGGGTCTCTTTTTCAGCAAGTTTTTTTGCCGACTTTATAGTCGTGGCATATCCCTTCTCCTCAAGCTTGCTGAAGATAAACGGCTTGAAAAGCTCAAGTGCCATACTCTTGGGCAGGCCGCACTGGTGAAGCTTGAGTTCAGGACCGACCACTACAACCGACCTGCCTGAATAATCGACCCTCTTTCCGAGCAGGTTCTGCCTGAAACGCCCCTGTTTACCCTTTATCATATCGCTAAGGGATTTCAGAGGTCTTTTCGTGGCCGTCTTCAGCACCTTGCTCCTGCGACCGTTGTCAAACAGCGCATCAACCGCCTCCTGGAGCATTCTTTTTTCATTCTTGACTATGACGCTGGGGGCCTTTAATTCCACCAGCCTTTTAAGCCTGTTATTCCTGTTTATGACCCTTCTGTAGAGGTCATTGAGGTCGGATGTCGCAAAACGTCCGCCTTCAAGAGGCACAAGGGGCCTGAGGTCGGGCGGCAGGACGGGAATAGCATCCATTATCATCCATTCCGGCTTATTCCCGGACTTTCTGAACGCCTCTACAACCTTCAACCTTTTGGTAAGCTTCTTTTTCACGCCAAGGGAAGAGGCCTCTTTTATCTTAAGCTTCAGCTCGACGCTCAGGGCCTCAAGATCCACAGTTTTCAGAAGCTCCCTTATCGCCTCCGCTCCCATACCGGCCTTGAATTTTGTACCGTATTCAGCGGTCTTCCTTTTATATTCTTCTTCGCCAAGGAGCTCTTTAGCTTTAAGGGGGGTCTCCATGGGGTCTATCACAATATTACTCTCAAAATAAAGCACCTTTTCGAGGTTCTTCATCGTCATATCCAGCAGGGTCCCGATACGGCTGGGAACTCCCTTTAAAAACCATATATGGGCCACAGGAGTTGCAAGCTCTATATGCCCAAGCCTCTCTCTTCTTACCTTCGACTGTATGACCTCAACACCGCATTTATCACAGACTATGCCCCGGTGCTTCATCCTTTTGTATTTACCACATATACATTCCCAGTCTTTTACAGGGCCAAAAATTTTGGCGCAGAAAAGACCGTCCCTCTCGGGCTTGAAGGTACGGTAATTAATAGTCTCCGGCTTCTTCACCTCTCCGAAAGACCATTCCCTTATCCTTTCACTGGAAGCGAGTTTTATTCTGATTGCCTCAAAATCAGTGGGATTTTTCGGTTTCTGAAAAATGGCGTAAATGTTTTCTGCCAATCTATTCCCCCTTTTTCTTTTTCTCCAGAAGCTCGACGTCAAGTCCAAGACTCTGGAGTTCTTTAATTAATACATGGAAGGACTCGGGAACCCCCGGTTCCAGTGTGGCATCACCTTTTACTATTACTTCGTACATCCTGGCCCTGCCGGCAACATCGTCACTCTTCACGGTAAGGAATTCCTGGAGCGTGTACGCAGCACCATAAGCCTCAAGCGCCCAGACTTCCATCTCTCCAAGTCTCTGGCCGCCGAACTGGGCCTTTCCGCCCAGAGGCTGCTGCGTCACCAGTGAATACGGACCTATTGAACGTGCATGTATCTTGTCATCAACAAGATGATGCAGTTTCAGCATATACATGTATCCGACAGTAACATGCCTCTTGAACGGCTCACCCGTCCTGCCGTCATAAAGCTGTATCTGACCGTTCACCGGTAAGCCCGCTTTTTTCAGCATCTCCTTTATCTCGGACTCTTTTGCGCCCTCGAATACAGGAGTCGCCATATGCAATCCCAGTTTATTGGCCGCCCAGCCAAGATGGTTCTCCAACAGCTGGCCGACGTTCATACGTGAAGGAACTCCCAGCGGGTTGAGTACGACATCAACAGGTGTTCCGTCAGGAAGATACGGCATATCCTCCTCGGGCATAACCATTGCGACAACACCCTTGTTGCCATGCCTTCCAGCCATCTTGTCCCCTATCTGCACCTTACGTTTCATGGCTATAAAGACTTTTACAAGCTTATTAACGCCCGGAGGAAGATCATCCCCCTTCCTGAGCCTTTCAACCTTTTCATCGTACTTCGATCCAAGATACCGGACATACTGGTTTGTTTCGTTGTTTATGGACGCGATCTTCTCCTGTATGTTGGCATCCTCAATCTTTATATAAGCCAGTTGTTCGTCCTTGATGCTATCGAGGTGCTCTGCTGTTATCTCCTTCTTCTTCGGGCAGATGACCTCTTTCGTCCCGGGATGTTTTATATCTTCCGCCGCATGCTGGCCGAGTAGAAATTTACGCAGCTCCTTGAATTTTTCTTCCTTGATTATTGTTACTTCTTCCTCTATGTCCCTGGTCATCCTCTGGATATTGTCTTCCTGGATACTCTTTGCTCTCTCATCCTTGGCAACGCCTTTTCTTGAAAATATTCTGACGTCAACGACGGTACCCTCAACTCCCGGGGGCACATAAAGACAGCTCTCCTTGACTTCTTCGGCCTTTTCACCAAAAATCGCGCGGAGCAGTTTCTCTTCCGGCGTCAGCTGGGTTTCGCCTTTCGGCGTCACTTTACCCACCAGGATGTCCCTGGACTTTACTTCTGCGCCTATCCTTATAATTCCACTCTCGTCGAGATTTCTTAACGCGTCTTCCCCGACACTCGGAATGTCCCGGGTAATCTCTTCGGCGCCGAGCTTTGTTTCCCTGGCTTCAACCTCAAACTCCTCTATATGTATCGAGGTATAAACGTCCTCTTTAACAAGTCTTTCATTCAGGAGGATCGCATCTTCAAAGTTGTATCCGCCCCACGGCATAAATGCTACAAGTACATTCTTTCCAAGAGAAAGCTCGCCCAGGTCGGTCGACTGCCCGTCCGCGAGAATGTCCCCTGCTTCCACCTTATCACCCGCATTGACGATCGGTCTCTGGTTGATACATGTAGCCTGGTTTGACCGCTGAAATTTAACCAGGGTATAAATATCAACGCCACCGTCACTACCGGTTGTCCTGACAACTATCCTTGAAGCATCGACGCTCTCAATAGTACCGGGCCTCTTTGCAATCACAAGCGCGCCGGAATCCCTCGCGGCCACATATTCCATCCCGGTGCCTACTAATGGCGCCTCGGACTGAAGAAGCGGCACCGCCTGCCTCTGCATGTTTGAACCCATCAATGCCCTGTTCGCATCATCGTTTTCAAGAAACGGGATCAGGGCAGCCGAGAGTCCGACTACCTGCTTTGGCGATACATCCATATACTGGACTTCCTGCGGCGTAACCATCCGGAAATCTCCGCCTTCACGCGCCGACACGGTTTCACCTATAAGATCTCCTTTTTTATCCATCGGAGAAGTCGCCTCGGCGATAATAAACTTTTCACCTTCTATAGCCGAAAAATACTGTATCTCTTCGGAAACTTTACCGTTTGCAACGCGCCTGTAAGGCACTTCGATGAAACCATATTCGTTCACTCTCGCGTATGAGGCAAGAGATGTAATAAGTCCGATATTCGGGCCTTCAGGCGTCTCGATGGGACACAGCCTTCCATAGTGAGTGGGATGCACGTCCCTCACCTCAAACCCGGCCCTTTCCCTGGTCAATCCACCGGGACCAAGTGCGGAAAGTCTCCGCTTATGGGTAATTTCCGAAAGAGGATTCGTCTGGTCCATAAACTGGCTTAACTGACTGGAACCGAAAAACTCCTTCAGTGTGGCCATGACAGGCTTTGAATTTATAAGGTCATGAGGCATTGCCGTCTCCAGTTCGGCAAGCGTCATCTTTTCCTTGATAGCACGTTCCATTCTCACAAGACCTATTCTGAACTGGTTCTCAAGGAGTTCTCCAACCCCCCTTATCCTCCTGTTGCCGAGATGGTCTATATCGTCCACCTCTCCCCTGCCGGTCCTAAGGTCTAAAATATACCTCACGATTTCTATAATATCCTTGTCGGTAAGGACCTTGGTATCCAACGGCACATCAAGCCCAAGGCGTTTATTGAGTTTCATCCTTCCCACAGGGGAAAGATCGTACCTTTTGGGATCAAAAAACAGGCCGCTGAATAAATTTCTTGAGGCGTTTACAGTGGGCGGTTCACCTGGCCTGAGCTTCTTATATATCTCTATAAGGGCCTCATCCTGGGTATTCACCTTGTCCGTCAGCAGCGTATCTCTGAGTGAAGACAGGTAATGAACATCGTCAATGAAGAGCAGGTTGAGGGTATCTATTTTTAAGGAGAGAATATTGTCAAGGACTTCTTCTGTTATAATCTCATTACCTTCGAGAATGACTTCTCCCGTCGAGGAGTCGATTATGTCACTTAATGTAATTCTTCCTGTAATCTCCTCTTTTGATGTAGGGATTGCTTTAATACCGGCGGCATCCATCTTTTTCAGGGCTACTTTTGTGATCTTGCTTCCCTCTTTAACAATGACCTCTTTTGTCAGCGGGGAAACGATATTCCGTGATGATTTAATCCCGACAAGGATTTCAGTTATGGCCCTCATAAATGTATTGTCTTTTATTGTGATCTGCTCAACAGGATAGAATATTTTCAGGAGCGCCTCGTTGGAATATCCGAGGGCTTTCAGCACTATGGTGGCGGGAAGCTTTTTTC
>JAYWMP010000254.1:0-10382 GCA_035873255.1 Nitrospirota bacterium | reverse complement strand
TTAAATCGGAGGTTTAAGAGCTGTCAGGGAGATATGATTGGCTGGGACGATGATTGAAAACGGCAAATTAACGGTTATTCCCTGTTTTGAGAGGATAAGATGATGGAAGATATAATCAGAAAAGCCGAAATACTGATAGATGCTTTGCCTTATATCAGGAAATTTTATGGCAGGACATTCGTAATAAAATACGGCGGCGCGGCCCAGACAAAGGACATCCTTAAAGAATCATTCGCCATGGATGTTGTTATGCTGAATTTTGTCGGGATTCGCACCGTGATAGTCCATGGCGGAGGGCCTAAAATATCGACCATTATGGGCAAGATGGGGAAAAAACCCGAATTTGTTCAGGGGCAGAGGGTCACTGACCGCGAGACCATGGATATAGTAGAGATGGTCCTTGGCGGTCTTGTAAACAAAGAGATCGTCGCTCTCATAAACCGTCATGGTGGAAGATCGGTCGGTCTCAGCGGAAAAGACGGCGGCCTGATAAATGCCGACAAGAAGACAATAAAAAAACCTACTCCGGAAACAGGGACCGACGAGATAATAGACCTCGGGCTTGTGGGTGAGGTGAAGTCTATCGAGCCCGGTATAATCGATACACTGGAGAAGGGTGGGTTTATCCCGGTAATCGCTCCTATAGGGGTCAGCCCCGAAGGCGTGACGTTAAACATTAACGCCGACTATGTCGCATCGGCGATAGCCTCGGCATTAAAGGCCGAAAAGTTGATCCTGCTGACGGATGTCCCGGGAATACTTGATGAGAATGACAGGGTGATCTCCACTCTGAAAAAGAGGCAGATAACCAAGCTTATAAAAGACAATATAATTACAGGGGGAATGCTTCCTAAAGTACAGGCATGTCTGAACGCCCTTTCAGGCGGGGCCGGCAAGACACATATAGTTGACGGCAGAATCTCCCACTGTCTTCTTCTGGAACTCTTCACAAAAGAGGGCATAGGCACTGAAATAATGAATTAACCCACTCTTATTAAAGAATTTTTGCAATACCGGGGTGGAAAAAGCAGTGACTGGGCGTGGGGTTATGAAGGTCTTTAATCAAAGGGATTGATTTGGAATCAATAATATATATAATTATCGCCGTCGTGATCAGCGGACTATCCGCCTGGTTTCTGTCAAGGTCCCGTCTTCATCAGATATATTCAAAACAGATATCAGAACTCGAAGGAAAGTCCAGGGGTTTTGAGGCGGTGAATAATGAGCTGCGGGGGCAGGTCCAGCAAAAGGATTCAGAGATCAGCCGGATAAGGGATGAATTGAATGATGCGAGGCAGTCAAAAGTCGAAGCTCTTACCAGACTCGAAGCCGCCGAAAAGAGTTTTGATGAGCAGAAGTTGCTTATCGAAGCGTTGAAGAAAGAGATGACAGATACATTTAATGCGCTGTCATCCGCGGCGCTTAAAAGCAGCAGTGAGGATTTCCTCAGGCTGGCGTCCGAGCATCTCGGCAAGGTCGTGGCCGATACAAAGGGAAAACTCGGGGAACACCGGGCCGCGATGGATGGAATGATAAAACCTTTGGCCGAGATGCTGAAAAAATATGATCAGCAGGTCAGAACTATGGAAGAAAGCAGGCATAAGGCCTACGGGAGTCTGGAGGAGCAGTTAAGGTCACTGGCATCTACCCATAAGACACTTCAGAAGGAGACGAGCAACCTTGTCACGGCGCTCAGAAAACCTCAGGTGCGCGGCAGATGGGGAGAAATGCAGTTAAGAAGGGTGGCGGAACTGTCCGGTATGTCCGTTCACTGTGATTTTACTGAGCAGCAGTCCGTTGATACGGAAAATGGCAGGATAAGGCCGGACATGATCGTGCGGCTTCCGATGGAAAGAGAGATTGTGGTTGATTCAAAGGTATCGCTTGAGGCGTATCTGGACGCGGTCGCCGCTTCAACGGATGAAGAGAGAAAGACCGGGATGGAGAAACACGCTCAGCAGGTACGGTCCCATATGAACAAACTCGCGTCAAAAGAATACTGGAGCCGGTTTGAACGGTCTCCTGAATTTGTTGTTCTGTTCATCCCCGGAGAATCTTTTTTCAGCGCGGCGCTTGATATGGACGACAAACTTGTGGAAGACGGCATACGGAAACGCGTAATTATCGCCACTCCGACTACTTTTATCGCCCTGCTCAGGGCCATAGCTTATGGATGGCGGCAGGAGCATATAACCCGGAACGCACGGATGATCAGCGAAATGGGCCGTCAATTATATGACCGGATGAAAGTCTTTGCTCAACATTACACAGACATAGGATATTCACTCGGGAAAGCCATGAATGCCTATAACAAAACAACCGGTTCGATAGAGTCCAGGATCCTGCCCACAGTCAGGAAATTCAGGGAGTTGGGTGTTACCGGAGCCGACGAGATTCCTGTAATTGATCAGATGGACCTGTCGCCCAGAAACCTGGTCGTTCCGGATTCCGACGTGGAAAAAGACTGAAGAGAGTCGACCCCTCCTTTGTTAAAATTGGAGGGGCCGTCTATCTTTACTATCCGGAGCAGATACTTCAGCATGCCGGTTCAGCCTGTTTTATAAGGCCGGCTCTCCCCGTTCTCCGGTCCTTATTCTGATAGCTTCATTAAGCTCCAGAATAAAGATCTTGCCGTCACCTATTTTTCCTGTTTTTGCGACTACGGCAATCTTTTCAATGACCTTTTCAGCTATGTCATCGGATACGGCGATCTCTATCTTGATTTTCGGTACGAACGCCACGTCATATTCAGCACCCCTGTAAAGTTCTACGTGGCCTTTCTGCCTTCCGAATCCCTTCACTTCCGTTACCGTCATGCCCTGGATGCCCATCTCATTGAGCGCGTCCTTTACGTCGTCGAGCTTGAACGGTTTTATTATTGCCTCAATCTTTTTCATTGTTCCTCCGTCGTCTCTATGACCTTAATATCGGATTTTTTAGGTGTTACCGAGTCTGTCGCGCGAACCTTGTACGGTAATCCGGACCGGTTTGCACGACAGACCCTGGCTTATGATCTGGCGCTTGGATGTACCTGGAAGTCAGGATATGCCTCGAGTCCGTGTTCTCCGACGTCAAGTCCTCCCATTTCTTCCTCTTCTGATACACGCAGCCCCATGACGGCTTTTATTATAGAGAATATAATAAGTGCGGAGATGGCTGTTGCGGCGCCATAAGCTGCTACCCCTGTTAGCTGGGCCCAGAACTGTTTTGCTCCGGCCATTGCGCCGAAGATACCGACCGCCAATGTGCCCCAGATTCCGCATACCAGATGGACAGAGATTGCTCCAACCGGATCGTCAATGCGTATCTTGTCTATGAACATGACTGATAACACGACCAGAACGCCCGCGATCAGTCCGATCAGGGTGGCGGACCCGAGTCCCATCTGGTCCGCGCCCGCGGTGATTCCTACCAGGCCGGCAAGACAGCCGTTCAGGACCATTGAGAGGTCAGGTTTTTTCGAGATCCCCCATGAAGCGATCATCGCACCGATAATCCCCGCCGAAGCGGCAATGCAGGTGGTCATCAGCGTCAGGGAAACCAGCGCGGGGTCCGCGCTCAGTACAGAGCCGCCGTTAAACCAGAACCATCCGAGCCAGAGCAGAAATACGCCGATTGTGGCAAGCGGCATGCTATGGCCGGGGATAGGCCTGATCTGTCCGCCGACAAATTTCCCCTTACGCGCGCCTAACAGGAGAGCTCCGACGAGGGCGCCCCATCCACCTACTGAGTGGACTAATGTTGAGCCGGCAAAATCATAGAAGCCCAGATTGTCCAGCCAGCCGCCGCCCCATTTCCATGAGCCGACTATAGGGTAGACAAGCCCTACAAAAATGACCGAGAAGAGCAGGAACGAACTCAGCTTGATCCTTTCGGCGACCGCACCGGATACGATGGTGGCCGCCGTAGCGGCGAACATCCCCTGGAACAGAAAATCAGTCCAGTAGGTGTAGCCTTCGTTGTACCCCAGATCAAGGAATCCGCCAGCTACTGTCGGGAACGGCAGTCCGAAACCGGCAAAGCCGAGAAAACCGTTGAACTCTCCTGGATACATAAGGTTGAACCCGAAATAGGCATAGGTCAACAGGCCTATCGCCGGGATCAGGGTATTCTTAAATAGAATATTTACTGTGTTTTTCGAGCGTGTCAGGCCCGCTTCAAGGGAAGCAAACCCGAGGTGCATGATAAACACCAGAAATGTTGCGACCATCATCCAGATGTTACTGGCGGTCAAACCTATTGACGCGACCGGCGCAACAGCGCCTTCTTCTCCGGCAAAAACCATGGAGCCCAGTGACAACAGGAATAATGTTGTTAACAGGATAATTTTCTTCATTCTTTCCTCCTTCAAATCTCCTTGTCTTAATTAGAAGCTGAGAGACAGGTTAACTCCGCCGTACAGGATGTACTTGTCACCGTCGTCACTTACAGCCTTCATCGCATCTTCAGCGTCATCGCTCAAAGGAAAGGAGTAGGCGATCATCGGACTGACAGAGACATTTGTACCGAGCGGGATGCCTATGGCTGCCGCAAGGTCGCCGTTGTGGAAATCATTGTAATCGCCTATACTGTAATCGCTATCCATGTTATAACTCGCTGACGCGCCGAGACTGAGGGTTATATCATTGGCGAGTTCAAGGTCGTGTCCAATCGACGCGGTTATAAATGCGCCATTACCTTCTTCTATATCGTAATATACAGTGATTGCCGGGTTGAGCATGGTATCAAATCCGGCCGAAAGATAGATTTCCTGTGTATCCTCAATGCCTTCAAGACCGTAGTAGATGTACCCTGCGTCAAGGCTGATCTTATCTATTGAAAATGTGTAGTTCAGCGTGAGGTCGGTCTCAGTGAGTTCTCCCTGGTTATTGAAGTCGCCATCATAGTTTGACCAGAGATTGACGCCGAAATCGCCATAAGTTATTCCCACCGAAGGCTGTATCACATAGCTGTTGCTCAGCTTGAAGCCCCTCCATACATAATTACTCATGACATCCACCGATGCGCTGCCTGAAACTGCTGTGTCATCCGCGTAAACCTTGGCGGATGAAATACCGAAACTCAGGATTAAGGCGATAACTGCAATTTTTAAAGTCTTCATGTTTACCTCCGTATATTTTTTAATGTGGTCCCGTACTGTTTTTACTTAAATAGATGCATAAAACTTCTTGCGACCGGACTTCCCGTGGCAGGCTACCATCTGATGCGTTCGGCGCCCTTTATCACCTCCTTTTTTATTCCGTATTTTCTGATCTTATATCCGATCATTCTTTCGGTTATTCCGAGTTTTCTTGCCGCCCTCGCCATAATCCATTCGGACTCTTCGAGTGCCCTGATTATCTCATTCGTCTCGAGTTCTTTTATCTTCTGTTTAAGAAATCTCATCTGTCTGACCCGCATATGCAGTTGCCAGAACCATGCCAGCATAAACTCCCTGAATTCAAAGGAAAAATTGCTTTTATGCGCATACAAAAATGAAACTAGCTACAAAAATGTATTACAATAACAGGATTATTGCTTCTTTTTAATAGCCCGCCGTTTCTGCGGCTGGGAGTCTTCATTACTCAAAAGGGAAATGCAAAAACAGGGGGGTGATCGCCCGGCGTGGCGGGGGAGAGTGGTAATGCAGTTGCGAAACGCTGAAAGGTCCGGGTCTGCTTTACAAATATAGCGCATTGCCTTATCATTTATTTATGTTAAACGGTGAATTTGGATGAGATTTTTAAGACTGGCGCTTGCCCAGATAAATTCTGTTGTGGGAGATATCCATGGAAATTCCGGGAAGATAATTGATCATATAAAAAGGGCCAGAAGGCGCAAAGCCGATATAGTAGTCTTTCCGGAACTGGCTGTGACCGGTTATCCTCCGGAAGATCTGCTGCTCAAGCCCCGGTTTATTGCGGACAATCTTGCTGCGATAGAGAGGATAAGCTTACAGACAGAGGGAATTACAGTCATAACAGGATTTGTGGATTCGCATGCAAATAAGGGACTATACAATGCCGCGGCCGTAATAGCTGAAGGTAGAATAGTCGATGTATATCATAAGGTGTTTCTGCCTAATTACGGCGTGTTTGATGAATTCAGATACTTCAGGGCCGCGAAGAGATTCCCTGTTTACAGTCTTAACAGGACCATGTTCGGGATAAACATATGCGAGGATATCTGGTACAGTAATGGTCCGGCGCACGTCCAGGCGCTTGCCGGCGCCGAAGTTGTCATAAATATCAATGCTTCTCCTTTTGAGAGCGGCAAGCCTGAAAAAAGAGAGAGAATTCTGGCGGAAAGGTCGAATGAGAATGGTGTTGTAATCGCCTATCTTAATGCCGTCGGCGGTCAGGATGAACTTGTATTTGACGGATTCAGCATGGTTGTTGATCAGAGAGGCGGTATTTTGACCAGGGGAAAGCAGTTTCAGGAGGACCTGATGATTGTGGATCTTGACCTCGAACCAGTCAGGAAACTCAGGAAAAAGAGAGGTCCGACAAAAACCTCAATACCACAGAAAATGGCCGACGCTGTCGAGATGGTCCACATTCCGGCGCAAAAAATTCCCGACAGGAAACCGTTAAAACGAATGATCATTGAGCCTTTGATGCGAAAGGAAGAAGAATATTACAGGGCGATTTCACTCGGTACGTCCGACTATGTCCGGAAAAACGGCTTCAGCTCGGTTGTGATCGGGTTAAGTGGAGGGATTGACTCTTCACTCGTCGCCGTGATAGCGGTTGACGCAATCGGCAGGGAGAATGTCAAAGGCCTTTTTATGCCATCCATGTATACTTCAGTGGAGAGCAGGGAAGATGCGTTTCAGCTCGCGGAGAACCTTGGCATTGAAATAACAGAAATTCCTATTGATGGAATCATGGAAGGATATCTTGAAGTGCTTGAAGATAAGTTCAGCGGCATCGAGGCGGACATCACGGAGGAGAATCTTCAGGCAAGGATCAGAGGGAACCTGCTTATGGCCTTTTCCAATAAATTTGGCCTGCTGGTGCTGACTACAGGCAATAAGTCTGAAATGAGCGTTGGTTATGCCACTCTTTATGGAGATATGGCCGGGGGATTTGCGATAATCAAAGATGTGCCGAAAACCCTTGTTTATGATATATCCAGGTGGAGAAATTCGACAACGGAAGGACCGGTCATTCCCGAGAGGGTATTATGGAAAGAACCCACGGCGGAACTGAAGCCGGACCAGAAAGACAGCGATACCCTTCCTCCTTACCCTGTGCTCGACCCGATACTTAAGGCATATGTTGAAGATGATATGAGTTTTGAGGAGATAGTCAAGGTTGGCTGTGATCCTGAATGTACAAGGAAAGTTATAGGTATGATAGACAGGAGTGAATATAAGAGGAGGCAGTCGCCACCCGGGATTAAAATAACGCCGAGGGCCTTTGGCAGGGACAGGCGTTTTCCGATAACAAACAGATACAGGAGTTACTGACAGCGGCGGTTCCGTGAAAGTGAAAAAAGGGGGTGTGTTCCAGCAATGAAACGCTTTATGATTATTTTTATCGTCACCGCGCTTTTATTTTTTGCGCAGGTCGCGTATTCGGCAGGGGAGGAAGCCTTCCGCTTCGGAGTGGACACCGGTCTGACAAATATAAAACCGAAAAAGCCGGTCAGGATCACAGTGAGAAGAACAGTTAAAGACGGATATACATGGGAACTTAAAGGTGATGACGCGAACGAGATTATAAGAATAAATAAAAAACTCCGCAAAGAGCTGGACAGGCGGTGAAAGGCCTTCTTTATATAGTCTCCACGCCGATCGGTAACCTGGAGGATATCACACTGAGGGCCTTGCGGATTCTGAAGGAAGTTGATATCATCGCCGCCGAGGATACGAGGCATTCGCTTAAGCTTCTGAACCATTATAACATCTCAAAGCCGCTAATAAGTTATTGGGGGGAGAGAGAAAGGGCGAAAACCAAAGAGCTGATATTGAAGATAAATTCAGGTGAATCAGTAGCGCTTATATCCGACGCCGGAACACCGGGCATATCGGACCCGGGCAGCGTATTAATAAAAAAAGCGATTGAAGAAGGGATAGAGATTGTTCCTGTGCCTGGTCCGGCCGCCTTTGTCGCCGCGCTCTCCCTGTCGGGGTTTTCGACCGAAGAGTTTATCTTTTGTGGCTTCCTCCCGGCCAAACTGTCGCAGAGGCAAAAGATGCTCAGGGAGCTGAGTTTTGAAAGAAGGACGATCGTCATATATGAGTCGCCGCACAGGATTTTGCAGTCCCTTTCCGATATGGACCAGATATTCGGGGAGAGAAGGGCGGTGCTTGTTAAAGAGCTGACCAAGATATTTGAAGATATAATAAGGGGAACCATAGCCGAAATATCTGAACGCCTGGCGGAGACAAAAATAGCCGGTGAATATGTGATCGTGGTTGAGGGTATGTCAGAGGATAAAAGAGCCCATATTGGAGATGCGCTGGATGAGATTAAGTTGCTGATGAAAAAAGGATTAGGGAGAAAAGACGCGGTTAAACGGACGGCCGGGGCGTACGGATTAAGCAGGAAGGAGCTTTATGATATGAGCCTGTCCGGTGATCCTGATCGCACCTGAATGAACTGATGTTTTTAATTGCCTGGCTCGTTATTATCCTGATTGTTTCGGTTCTGCCATTGTCTGGGCCGGACATCGGGATGCCGATTGACAAGATTGAACACTTCATCCTCTATGGAGTTACTTCGATATTTTTATTCAGACATTTTAAAACCGGGACAACCCGCAAAAGGGCCGCGTACAAGGCCATTGTTTTCTCTGCGGCGTACGGCTTTGCAATGGAGTGCCTGCAATATTTTATTCCACAGAGATCGTTTTCTCCAGAAGACGCCGTTGCGAATACCGCTGGAGCTTTATTATTCTGTACAGTGTATATGAAATTGAGAAAACATTAATACTTAACCTGAAATCCGGGAGGTCTTATGTCAAAGGTCTATTTTGCTTCAGCAGGGACTAAAAAATGGAAATATGATGACAGTATGCCGGGCAAGCTCGAAAGGCTTCTGAAAGAGATAGGTATGATGAACTATTTCAGCCCTGAAGAGTGGGTTGCCGTAAAGACCCATTTTGGTTCGGAGGGTGCGCACAGGGTTGTAAGACCTGTTTTTTTAAGAAAAGTCGTGGACGCGCTTGTGAGGATAGGGGCAAAGCCCTTTGTTACGGATACCGTCAGGATAGCGGGGCTGGATTATCTTGAAGTCGCCAACCAGAACGGCATCAACCATCTTTCGGTAAACGCGCCTGTTGTGCTCGCCGACGGACTTTATGGGAACGATAGTATCATGATTAAGGCGGGAGAAATCCTTGACGAGATCGCGGTTGCTTCGGTTATACATGATGTGCCGGCCATGGTTGTCTGTTCTCATGTTAAAGGTCATATCAACTCCGGATATGCCGGCGCCATCAAAAACCTTGCGATGGGTGGGGTGAGCGGTTATCACCGTGCGTGCGGCTGGAAATGCGGAAGAGGCTCAATGCATTTAATCGGCAGGGGGGAGTTAGTATGGGACAAGGAGAAATGCGAACTATGCTACCAGTGCAGGGATGTATGTCCTCTGGATGCGATTGATTTCAGCAGGGAGGAGCTTGTCTGGAACGACGATGCCTGCTGGAGATGCGGAAGATGTGAGAGAGCATGTGAGACGGCTTCCCTGACTCTGCCCGCTGATAACGAGAGATTTATGCGGTCGCTTGCAGAGTCAGCCGGTACTGTGATGAGTACCTTTGAACCCAAAAAAATAGTCTTTATAAATTTTATGACGGAGATTCAACCGGAATGTGACTGTATGCCAGCCGCTGATGTCCCTGTAATCCAGGATATGGGAATCCTTATGTCGGAAGATATTGTTTCTATTGAACAGGCGAGTATGGACATGCTGCTCGAGGCGTCACCATTGCCGGGTTCGATGGCGGAACACAGGAAGATAAAGGACGGCGAAGACATTTTAATGAAAATACATGATAAACCGTATATGTTGCAGGTAGAGGAGGCGGAAAGACTGGGCCTTGGCTCCAGAAAATATGAAATTATCGAAATTTAGATAAACCTTAACGTTGCATAAACGCACTCATATTTAATCCGTCATTCTCGCAATCCTTAAGCGGGAATCCAGAATACAAAGGAACTGGATGCCCGAAGACCCCCGATCGGAGTCGAGGGCAGGCTCCAGGCATGACAAAAAATCGTATACTCAGGAGTCAACTTGCAGTGAATTTTAAAAGTCATGCTATTTTTTGTTCATATCTGCTTCTATCCTGCATTTGCAGGTCTCTTTTAGCAATATTCATGCAACTGTAAGGTAAAGAAAAGGAGCTGCTGCCTGTGGGATGTAGACAGCAGCTCTTAGGGAGGTAATGAGCTG
>JAYWMP010000251.1:0-2670 GCA_035873255.1 Nitrospirota bacterium | reverse complement strand
AGTGCAGGGAGGGCGATATTCCTGGAAGACCCTGAAGAAAATATGGGGTCGGAAAGAGGTGCGTAAGTTCCTCCTTGCGTTTCTTGTTTATGAGGACGGCGTGAATACGGTGATAGTCTTTTCGAGTATTTTCGCGTCTGCCACGCTGGGTTTCGGGCCAATGGAATTGATTGGGCTTTATATGGTCATTCAGGTTACGGCCCTGGCCGGCGCTTCTGTTATGGCAAAGCCTATTGATGTGTTGGGCCCCAAAAAGGTTACTGTGATATCTCTCCTGCTATGGTCTTTTGTGGCCGTCGCGGCATGCTTTGTCTTCAGTAAAGCGCATTTTTGGGTTCTCGCAAGCATTGCCGGCCTTGGTCTTGGAACGGTCCAGGCTGCAAGCCGGGCTTTTTTTACGCAGTTTATCCCTCTCGGACATGAGACTGAATATTTTGGTGTGTACGCGCTTGTTGGTAAGTCCTCCGCTATAGCCGGGCCCCTCATATTCGGATTTGTTTCATCGGTCTTCGGCAGCCGGAGACCAGCGATTCTTGCGGTTTCAGTTTTCTTTATTGCAGGCTTGGTTCTGCTCGGATATGTGAGAGGCGGAGGGCCGAACATAAGACGAGGCAGACCGGGTTAAATCCATCTCTGGATATCACGTCAGGTTTATGAGTGTCCCTTTTTTGCCACCGCCGCACCTGAATACGGTCAAGCCCTTGCAGCCTTTTTCGTATGCCAGCAGGAACGCGTCCGCGACATCTCTTTTTTTTGCGCCGTGGGGCATATTAATTGTTTTGGATACGGCGTTATCAGTATATTTCTGGAAAGACGCCTGCATCCCGATATGGTCTTTATAATTGATTTCGAGGGCGGTTTTATAAAGTCTCCTGATTTCGGCGGGCACGCTGGTTAATCCCCGAAGCGTTCCTTTTTTTAGGACCGCGTCCTTTAGTTCTTCGGAATAAAAACCGAGTTTACGCGCGGTTTCGAAAAAATGCTTATTGATTTCAGTCAGTTCCATATCCAGTGCCAGCCTCTTGTATGCAAGCGAGAATAAAGGTTCAATTCCGCCTGAACAGTCGGCAATGATGGACAATGTTCCCGTAGGCGCTATGGTAGTTGTAGTCGCGTTTCTTACGCGCGGAGCGCCTGCGGAGTCATATATTGAACCCGTAAAATTAGGGAACACACCCCTTTCCCCGGCAAGCCCGGCCGAGCATTGACGCGCCTTCCCTCTGATGAATTTCATGATTTTTTCGGCCAGTCCGAAGGCCTTTTTGCTGTTATATGGTATTTCGAGCATAATAAGCATGTCGGCCCAGCCCATAACGCCAAGACCTATCTTCCTGTTGTTTTTATGCATAATCTCTATGTCCGGAACAGGATATTTATTTACATCAATCGAGTCATCAAGAAACCTTACCGCTGTATGGATGTCATCCGAGAGGGCGTCCCAATCTATTTCTTTTGCGGCCCCTTTTTTGATTATGTATCTACCGAGATTCATCGATCCGAGCAGACAGGCTTCATACGGAAGCAGCGGCTGTTCCCCGCAGGGATTAGTCGACTCGATTTTTCCGATATGCGGCGTCGGATTTGACCTGTTGATCACATCAATAAATAGCAGACCGGGATCTCCTGTTTCCCACGCACTCGCCACGATCTCATCAAAGACAGTTTTTGCCTTTATGCTTTTATATTTCCGGTCTGTTCCCGGATTTATCAGCTTGTATTCGCCGTCATTTTTCAGGGCGTCCATAAAGGTATCGGTTATCGCCACAGAGATATTGAAATTTTCGAGTTCCCCGGATATTCTTTTGGCCCTGATGAAATCAAGGATGTCCGGATGATCGACCCTTAATACGCCCATGTTGGCGCCCCGCCGGGTACCGCTCTGTTTTATTACTTCGGTCGCGGTATTGTATACCTTCATGAAAGATACAGGCCCGCTTGCCATACTGCCGGTAGAATGGACAATATCGGATTTCGGCCTGAGGCGTGAGAAAGAAAATCCCGTTCCGCCCCCGCTCTGCAGGATAAGGGCGGCGTTTTTCAGTGTATCGAATATGCTCTCCATCGAATCTTCCACGGGAAGGACAAAACAGGCCGCAAGCTGTCCGATACTCTTGCCGGCATTCATCAGGGCCGGAGAATTTGGAAGAAATTTCAGATCGGTCATGATGTTAAAGTATTTCTCCGCCCAGTAATCCACGGTATTTCCATGAATCTCTTCTGCTCCGGCAATATGCCGGGCAACTCGCATAAACATCTCTTCAGGGGTCTCGATAATATTACCGGCGGAGTCTTTTAGCAGGTATCTTTTTCGCAGAACTGTTTTTGCGTTTTCACTTAGTTCCATAGAAAAATTATATCAGATATGGCTGATCTTACAAGCCGGGCGGTTATTTCCATAAAGTGCGGACAGGCCCGACCCGGCCACATTGTCGCATGAAATTAATTAAGGCTCATCGCGTAAGAGAGTGGGTGAAATCGTATTAAAGGATATACTTCTTGTTAATCCCCCCCTTAAGTTAAGACAGTAGGTATTGCTTTTCAAACCCCTTTGATTATTTTAGGGATGATTCCGAGGCTGAACGCGTTAAGAATGAAAGACTGTCTGAGCGAAGCGAGTTTCTTGAATTTAGCGGGCAGACCGGAAGCAGCCCGTATAAAAATAATCGCGGG
>JAYWMP010000197.1:0-5355 GCA_035873255.1 Nitrospirota bacterium | reverse complement strand
CCTATATAAAGGCTGTGCTCCTGCATATTTCCGGCCTCAAAGACCGTGAATTTCATAATCTTCTACACAACCGTATCAGGGGGGTGGGCGTATAACAGCTTATCCGTAATCTTAAGGATGGTTCCGGAGATACCGGAAATTACAGCGTATTCGGTCTTACCGCTCTCAGACTGGCTGTCGGCAGTACCGCAGATTGAGCATCCGGAAACAGAAGAGCCTTCCCCTGCGCTTCCACCGGTGATCTTAATAAAATCGCCTTCTTCCAGGTCCGTGACATGATCAAGCTGAAAGTTATTCACGCCTGATGAAGCGGACAGAACCATTTTATATGTCTGCCGCCCCAGGCTCTCTGAATCTTCGTCAAGGAAATCCGGGGGCGGCAGGTAAATGGCGTCTTTCGCCGGATCTATGCTTATCACTTTCCTGATCCCGGCCGGAATCGCCAGAAGGTTCTGCTCTGTCTCGAATGGGAGTTCGTCATGTTCTTCTGTCCTGGCTGCGGCAGCCTGTGTCCTTTCCGGTATCAGAATCCCGTTTTCCGTGCCTTTGGCAAGCTTAAACGTAACCGGCGCCCTGGCCGGCTGCGCCGGAAGGAGCTTGATCCCGAGCATATCCAGGAATGCTATGAAGTTCTTGCGCGGCACCTGGTTGAGACGGTCGAGCACGTTCCCGGAAATATATGAAAATATCTTAATTAAGGCCGCTCCCGGGTCTTTATCGTCATATCCCGGCCACTCAGGCGTATAATGTGGAGCCATACCCTTAAGGATATTAACCAGATCGCTAAAACTTCTTTTGTCTATTTCAGGCGGTTCAGATATCATTTCTCTAACTTCCCTCTTTCAGGTAAAACGGATATACGAGATTAAAACGGTTATTGGTGCTCCGCACAATGTAATCAATACTGATTAACAATCTTCCTTTGTCAGCCTCTTCCGTCGAGACCTCGACCTTCTGCAATTTTATCCTCGGTTCCCAGAGAGTCAGGGCCTCCTGAACACTGTTCTCCACCAGTGTGATGGTAGCCGTATTAATGGGAGCAAAGACATAATCATAGATTCCGCATCCAAAATCAGGACGCATAACACGCTCGCCTTTTGCGGTCCCGAGGATTATCCAGATAGCCTCCTTTATATCCTCTTCATATTGAGACATGACTATCTTTCCGTCGAAACCCGCCCTTACCGGATATTTCCATCCTGCTCCCAGAAAGTCTTTAGCCATTAAACATCTCCTTGTTAACCAATTAATACAGTCGGACAGCCCATAACAATGGAATTCGGGGGTCCGCTTTCGACAACCATGTCGCCCTGACGCGCGGCAGGAAGATTATTGATCAATACTGTCGCGCTTCCCATGGCAACGACTCCGCCGACATGCGGGACAGGCCCCGGCAATATCAGCGGACACGCATGAAAATCAGATGCCGCCCTCCACGCGGGCATACCCCCGATAAGGACATTAACGCTCCCCGGTCCGGGACTTAACGGAGTGCCGTGGCTCGTCACGTCTCCGACTCTGGCTGCGGGCTGGCCCAAATTCAGCCCACCCCTTTCAGCCGTCCGGCGGCGTATACCCTGTATATCGCTATGCTATTCGTCATAAGCTAATTTATCTTCACGGGCAGACCCTGAATCGTCAAAATAGCATTCGACTTAAGGGTCAATGAACTCGTCCCCTCAATCTCAACGATATTGGCCTTGATCTTGAGCTGCATTACGCTCTCGATATTTATCGAGTTCTGTACCGAGTCAACAGTCATTTTGTTGTTTCCCGTCTTATCGATAATCTCGATCTTCTCCTGGCCGGAAGAGTCGTCAAGGATGATCCTGTGTCCGGCATTTGTGCGTATTTCGAGTTTTTCCTGTTGGGCCGTATCATTATCATCAAATATGATTTCATGGCCGCTCCGCGACTTTATCTTCCTGATATTGTTCTGTCCGTCACTGTTCGTCTCGGGAGGAGTATCAACCCCATTCCAGAGCATGCCGATCACAAATGGATGATTTATATCTCCGTGTTCAAACGCGACGAGCACTTCATCCCCAACCTCCGGAAGGAAAAAACTGCCGCGTTCCGAACCGGCCATCATCGTCGCAATACGCACCCAGTCGGTTTCATTGTCATCCGAAAGCCACGGGAACCTTATCCTCACCCTCCCCAGCCCGTCGGGATCCTGATTGTTCGTGACGATGCCGGCGGCGACTCCGTATGCCCGCCTTATATCCTGTTCCTGTCCGCCCAATGCATCCATGATACTCATAGTGCGTTCCTCTTAACGGTAAAGCGTGTCCTGTAACCGCTGCTGTTTATTGTATGCGTCGCGCCTTTCACATAATACTTACCGCTGAAGCGCTCCCCCAGCTTTTCAAGACATATGGTCACGCCAGTCCTTATCTGCGGTATCCCTATGCATTCTCCTTCTCCTTCGATCAGGGAATCGCTGGCTTTGTTCAGCTCCGCCAGCGCCATCGAATTCGCGTGTTCCACCGAGTTTACTATCCGGTTGGTTATAACCCTTTTCGACGGCCCATGCCTCTCCTCCGCTAACTGGCTCCCCGTGCTTCTCCCGGGCTCCTGCGACCTTTCACTGCCAGCCGTCGCCCTGCCGACGATCGGGGTACTGGGATCACGCGGGTTATGTCCTCTCACTTCCACCTCCGTAACTAATCCGGTGGTCCTCAGGACCGGGCGGAAACTGATAATATCCCTGCCGAGTTCAAGTGTTATTATCTCCTTTGTGTCATCTTCGGGCTCGATAAAATACATTGTCTGTCCGTCCATCTTGAACTCAAAACCCACCCTTCCCGCAATATCTTCAAGAAAGGAATAGTAACTCACATTGCTTTGCTTACGAAGGACGGATTCATAGCTGCCGGTCTCATCCACAACAGCATTCAGCCCGGCCTCTGAAGCAATAGTTTTGGCTATATCGCTGTATGACCGGTCGACGAACGTCCTTTCCGGGGACCTTCTCTTCATATAATCATAGGAGAGGTCCTGTCCACCTATTTTCAGCGTAGGGGCATCGCCTGTAAAAAAACCCGGTTCTATACTCGTGATATTCCCCGTCAACATAGCAGACATATCGCTTCCATACCCGAATTTTATATTCATATTGTTCCCGACATCAAAAAGCTCATGATCAAGCCATTTAAACTTCTGGGTGGTCATATCAAAGCCATCATGGATCGTCAGGCTGAAACTCGCCCCTTCATCCAGTTTTTCTTCCACCGTCACGTCCAGAATCGCCTTCGATATATTCGCGGACAGCTGCTGGTTATCGATCTCCACCTCAAATCTCGGGGCATAAAAATTCGCCGTCTCCAATGACAATCGCTCTAACGCCACCTTTTTACTCCTTTACCGGGATCACAAGCTCCCGGCCCGGTGTCAGCATACGCGGGTTGTCAATACCGTTCTTTTCGGCTATCAGTCGCCAGTCATCGGGATTCCCGTATTCCCTGGCCGCTATTGACCAGAGGCTGTCTCCCTGCCTGACCGTCCATCTCTTTGTCAGGTCGGACGACTGGAGAGATATCTCCTTAACCTGCACATCCACTTCCCTGTATTCTTTTAACGTGACGCTCAATGTCGCCCTGACCGGGAACCCCTCCGGCACGAACATGGTGAACCTCTTTGAAACCCTTTCAATAATGCATTGAAAGATAAAGGCCCCCCAGATAAAAAGACATATCGGCGGCGCATGGAGATCAGAGTCGATATCCATCAGGCCCTTTGCAGCATCGGGCAGCTTGCTGAACATACTTCCGGCGTCCCATCCCGTGATCCTGTCCGTAAAAATCCTGACGTCAGTCCCCAACTCATAGGTATCGAAGAAGAGGTCCATGGTCACGGACCTTGCGTTCCCTCTCACAAACTGAAATACTGGGGATGGAAGGCCCGGGATATTCACCTCGGCAAACTGGTTGCTCTTCTCAACGCTTAACTCCTTGGGATTAAACAGGCATGGCACTATCAACAGAGGGTTGTCTTTTCTTGTCAGAAAGGCCTTTACCAGCATCTACAGCCCCCTCCTTTCCCTTTCCATCCTGATCTTCCTCTCTATATTTTGATAAACCTGCTCTGAAAGCCGGCTGATATCAACGATCTCACGCTTTACATCCATATTCCCCGAGGCGCCTGCAGGCTGTAATTTTTCCTCGACCGCCGCCTGGGTTTCGGTAACGACCTTTTTGAGCTGTTCGACCTCTTCCTGTATCTTCCTCCGGCTGTAAAAATAAAAATCCTCGGTTTCAGCCCTGATGTCTGTTTTTTTCAGTACACGGCTGAGATTGATAAAATTCATGCCGGCAGCGCCGGCACCCTGTCTTTCTCCCTGCCCTGCGTCTCTTTTTTGACTGAAGAAAATATTGGTGCTGCTTCTGAAATTTTTAAAAGTCCGGGCAAGAAGATTTTTGCTCATATGAAACGGGGTGCTTATGTTAAGCGTCGTCTTCATCTTCGCCAGTGTAACCCCCGGTTTCGACTCAAACACGGAATTATATTCATGATGAGTATCATTCTTAGCTGAAAACCGGGAACCTGCAATTTCCGATATGTGAGTATCTCCCTTCACGGAATTCAGATGCTGAACACTACTCCGGTAATCAGCCGACATATAGTCAGACGTTCCGGCATATGAGTAAGAACGCCGGGTTGAAGGAGCATAAACAGCAGTACGCACTAAAGTAAGACCTGATACAGAATTCACGTAAGCATATCCCGGCGGAAGCGTTTCCGGCAGCTTCTCTCTCTGAACTATTCGCATTGTCTTATACAGATTCCTGATCCTCTCTGAAAAAGCCGTCTGCCGTCCTGAGTTATGGACGAGATTTTCAGATTTAAACCATAATGATAAATTTTTCATGAATTGTACGGTCTGCGCCGTGAAAGAGGAGATCAAACTCTGTTTATGAAAATGAAGCTTCATCAGAATATTCATATACACCTTTTCAGATAAAATCCGTACCCTGTTTTTGCGGAAAACCATCATGGGCAACCGGAAATGGTCTTTTTTCCCGGCCCGGTACTTATTGATAATCTTTTTATGAAAGTCCGGATCAGAAAGTATAATTTCTTTATGCCTTGTCATCTCTAACCGTCCGCTCCGCATGCCGGATTGCCTGACCTCATCCCTTCCTGATGCCGTTATGCGCCAGTTCGACCGATTCAAAGGCCACCGTGCCGCTGTTACTCCGGAATTCCGGTCCGGTCCACTTTACCGGATAAGCCTGTGAGAAATTCCAGCGCCATTTTTCTTCTCCCCTGGAATCCAGGAGGAGAACAGAACCATTTTTCCGTGTGAACTTTCCATTTACCACATCCTGGTGCCATTTCCACATTTCGTCCAGG
>JAYWMP010000184.1:0-6448 GCA_035873255.1 Nitrospirota bacterium | reverse complement strand
GAAAAATTACATCTTTTATTTTCCTCTTGCCACGGGCATAGTAATAAGCATTATACTCTCTTTTTTATTCCGGCTCTTCGGAAGGAGATGAATTTGAAAAAGCTGATAATCACGGTCTTCATATTATTATCCGCGGTAATGACCGCAGAAGGAAAGACCATAAAGGTCCTGATAATAGACAATATGTTCCAGTACATACCCCAAAAAGATGAAACAATGAGCAAAATGGGCAGTCTTACCGGTGATCTTCTTGTGAACGGTAATCATTATACCGGAAACATCGAGGTCTGGAAAGGCAGAGCCGGTCTCTGTCTTATTAATGAAGTGCCGGTAGAAGAGTATGTAAAGAGTGTAGTGGGCGCCGAAGTAGGCAAGGACTGGGCCATCGAAGCACTGAAGGCCCAGGCTGTGATATCAAGAACATACGCGCTTTATCAGAAGATAAATCCTAACAAAAGATCAAATTACGATCTCACGTCTTCAGTGCTCCACCAGGTTTACAAAGGGGGAGCGGTAGACCGGAAGGTATCGGACGCGGTTAAGAACACAAAAGGAGAAGTGCTGGTGTATGACGGAAAGATAATCGAGGCTTTTTACCACTCAACCTGCGGGGGAAAGACCGAAAAACCCGAGGAAGTGTTTTCTCATAGTTATCCTTACCTGAAATCGGTTGAATCAAGCTGCAAACTATCACCCTACAGGCTCTGGAAACGCAGGATATCCCTGAGCGAAATTGAAAAGGCGCTTAACATATCCGGAATAGAGGAGATAAAGATAGGGTCATTAACATCGACAAAAAGAGTGAAAACTTTAGATATAACCCTTGCCGGGGGCTCACGCAGTGTCAGGGCCACGGAAATGAGAAGGCTTCTCGGGTGGAAGCGCCTGCCGAGCACAAATTTTAATTTAACGCATGATAACGACAGCATAATATTCCAGGGTAAAGGTTACGGACACGGCGTCGGACTTTGCCAGTGGAGCGCCCTCGAAATGGCCCGGAAAGGCAAAAGTTACAAGGACATCCTGGCGTTCTTCTATCCCGGCGCCACAATACAGATTTATGAAAACCGCTGAATACGACTATCCTCTCCCAGCAGAGCTCATCGCGGCAAGACCCATGGAAAAAAGAGACAGCTCAAGGCTTCTCGTACTTCACGGAGACGGAAAGAAAGAGCATACGAGATTCAATAATCTCCCGTCTTTTTTAAACGCGGGCGATATGCTTCTCATTAATAACTCGAAGGTATTCCCTGCCCGCCTCGTCGGCTATAAACCAACAGGCGGCAGGCTCAGGATATTGCTTGTTAGTGAAATATCCAGGGGGCTATGGAATATTCTCGCAAACGCCAGATATACCGGAAGCCTCCGAATATCGGAAAATCTTACCGTCCAGATTACCGAAGGAAAGACCGCGCGGTTCGAAGACAGTGATAATCTTATGGAATTGATCTGGAAAGAGGGGGAAATGCCCCTTCCTCCATACATTAAAAGGCAGGCGGATGAAAGCGACAAGGAAAGATACCAGACCGTATATGCCGAAGTGGAGGGATCCATAGCCGCTCCCACCGCAGGTCTCCACTTTACGAAAGAGCTTCTTGAGACTATAGCCGCGAAATCGATACTTATACGCACGATAACACTGCGTGTAGGTATCGGCACATTCATACCCATAAAGACAGAGAAGATCGAAGATCATCGAATGCCGGAGGAGTTTTTCGAGATCAGGCCGGAACTGATACCGGAGATTGAGAGGGTCAAAGCCAACGGAAACCGGGTAATTGCGGTGGGAACCACCACCACAAGGGCGCTGGAAGGTTATCTGAGCGGGAGATGCAGTGTCTTTTCCGAAAACGGAGTAATAAAGGGTTCAACAGATATTTTTATCCATGAAGGTTATAAATTCAGGGCCGTGGATGCACTTATAACCAACTTTCACCTCCCTCTCTCAACCCCGTTAATACTCACTTCAGTTCTTGCGGGCCGCGAGAAATTATTAAACGCGTATCAATCAGCTATCGCCATGAAGTATAGATTTTTCTCCTATGGTGATGCTATGCTTGTTTTATGAATAATAGTGAATCGTCAGGTAGATATTTAAAGTATTTATACGGGAAGGAGTTTATAATTGTAATAGTTATTATTTCCTCCGCATTCAGCTTTACACTCGGGTATTTCGTAGGTAAAAAAGTCGGCAATGTGACACCCGAATATACCCCGGAAGATTACCAGCAGGCGTCAGCCCCGACAGGGAAAGCTGAAGACATATCCGGAAACTCCTTACAAACGGAGGGAAAGCAGACTTCCGTATCATCAAAATCCGTCGGTACGCGCAATGAAATTATATATACAGTACAGGTGTGAGCGTTTAAGAATGCGTCGGAGGCCGAAAAATTCAGGTCAAAATACACCAAAAAAGGATATACGGCATTCATCACTGTTGCTACAAACACAGGCAACACGATAATACATAAAGTCAGGATAGGTAAATTCAAAAAAAGGAAAGACGCCGAGGCCCTTTCACTGAGGCTTAAAAAAACCGAAGGACTGAATACCTTCGTCACGTTTAAAAATTAACGAATCAGGGTGATGTCACGGGCACTATAGAGATAGAGTTTGACAGCGGTAAAGACTACCCCGCAGTCTTCAACAGGATAGAGAAAAATCTGAAGGTTATCGAGGACACTCTCGGCATTGCAGCCAGTTCCAGGGGCAATAAAATTTTCCTCAAAGGTGAGGACGGCACAATAAAAACGGCGGAAAAGCTGATAGATGATATCCACTACCTCTATTCAGCCGGGTACGACTTCAGACCTGAAGACATACGATACGCAGTCAAGGCGATATCCAGCGGCAGTGATACATCGCTGAGAGATCTCTTCATGAACAACATACCCGTATCCTCAAAGCGCCAGTTCATTATCCCTAAAACAGATACTCAGAAGACATACATAAACGCCATTAAAAACTTTGATATAGTAATAGGAGTGGGCCCGGCGGGTACGGGAAAAACCTACCTGGCGATGGCGATGGCGATACACGCCTACATCAAAAAACAGGTGAGCAGAATCGTCCTTGTAAGGCCTGCCATAGAAGCGGGTGAGAAGCTGGGTTTTCTGCCGGGAGACATGTATGAGAAAGTAAATCCGTACCTGAGACCTCTCTATGACGCGCTTTACGACATAATGGGCATTGAGAAGTCATCCAAGCTGATAGACCGGGGGGTGATAGAAATTGCTCCCCTGGCGTTTATGCGGGGTAGGACCCTTAATGACTCTTTCATTATTCTTGACGAGGCGCAGAATACAACATCCGAACAGATGAAGATGTACCTTACCAGGCTGGGGTTCAACTCCAGGACGGTCATCACCGGTGATATCACCCAGATTGACCTGCCGGCAGGAAAGACCTCGGGCCTGCTGGAAGCCATAAAAATTCTGAAAGGAATAGAGGGAATCAGCTTTGTGTACTTCTCTAAAGAGGATGTTGTCAGACATAAACTTGTTCGGGCTATAATAAAGGCATATGAAAATCATGAAAAACGGACTTCAGACTGAAAAAAACAGAGCCATAAATCTAAGACTCCATCTGCTGGAATTATTCTTTCTATCTCTTATGTCCCTGATCGTTTCAGCCTGTATCATGGAAGACTTTACGGTCGAGAAATTTATCGGCGCGGCGCTTATCGCCTCTGTACTGCTTTTTATCCTTTACAAAGACTTAAGGCGTTATAAGCCGGCGTATATTCACAGTTACAGCATGTTGTTCCTGCTGGGCCTCCTGATTGTCGCCACCCTTGTCTTCGGACGGTCATTCGGATTCATCCTCCAGAATCTCTCCGAAAGCCTCGGATTCATTTCGGTGGAAACAGCCGCATACGGTATACCGGTCGCCGCCGGGGCGATGCTGGTCACCCTGCTCTTTGATTTCCACACCGCGATCATCTTCTCCTTTACGATAAGTCTCCTGACAGGATACTGGATGCATGACGCGTTTTATACCATCTACGCGTTCATCGGCAGCCTCACGGGCGCGTTCAGCGTTATCAGATGCAAAAAAAGGTCCGCGTTGTTAAAAGGCGGCCTGTATGTGGCGCTGGCGAATATATTTGTTGTCATATCCCTGTTCATTTCACGGGGTGAATTATTTTCCTCCGAGACGGGTTCAGCAATTATTTTCGCCGTCTTTTCCGGCCTGGCCGTGCTGTCGATAGTTTCGTTGTTACTGCCGCTGCTGGAATACAGCTTCAAAGTCACGACCGACATCAGCCTCCTTGAACTTCTCGATCTCAATCAACCACTCATGAAAAACCTCATGATTTCAGCGCCGGGCACCTATCATCACAGCGTCATAGTCGGAAATCTTGTCGAGGCCGCAGCCGAAGCGGTAGGGGTCAACCCTCTTTTAGCCAGAGTAAGTTCTTACTATCATGATATAGGAAAAGCCAAAATGCCCGAATACTTCGTCGAAAACCAGAGCAGCTCAGTCAGCAAACATGATAAAGTAACACCGCATATGAGCAGCATGATTATCATAAATCATGTCAAAGAAGGGGTTGAACTCGCCAAACAATACAAGTTGCCTCATTCCATTATAGATATCATCCAGCAACACCATGGAACATCGCTTATCACATATTTTTATGAAAAGGCAAAGAGACAGGAACTGAACCACCTGCCTTCTGAAGCGGAATACAAATATCCCGGGCCGAAACCCCAGACCCGCGTGGCGGCGCTGGTTATGATGGCCGATGCGGTAGAGGCGGCGTCCAGGGTCCTGACCGATCCAACACCTGCAAGAATTTCAGCCCTTGTAGACAAAATAATAAATCATATATTCCTTGACGGCCAGCTGGACGAATGTGAACTCACCCTGAAGGATATATCGGAAGTAAAGCGAAGATTCAACTACATCCTGACAGGAATTTTTCATAAAAGGATCGACTATCCGGGATTTGACTTCAATGATGAAAATATATCTGAAGAACCAGCAAAGATCGACTACTCTCAACCGCCGGAGGATAAAAATGGACATAGGCAGGGTACTCCGGCTGTTAGGAATTCATAAAGCCGAGCTTAGCGTTCTATTCGTAAACAGCAGAAGAATGAAACTTCTTAATGCCCAATATCGTGGTATACAGAAAGTGACTGACGTGCTTTCTTTTCCCATGCTGGATGAAATGTTTCAGAGTGACCTGAATATTCTTGGAGATATCGTGATTTGCATTCCACGGGCGTTAAAACAGGCGGAAGACTATGGAACAACTTTTCATGACGAACTCTTACGGCTGCTTATTCACGGCCTGCTGCATCTCCTTGGTTATGATCACGAAATAAACAGTTACAGGAAAAGAAAAATGGAAAAAAAAGAGAGGGAGCTTCTGGATGCCGTTAAGGCGATGGCTTAAGAGCGCAAACTTCGCCATTGAAGGGATACTCCACGGAGTAAAGACACAGAAACACCTCAGATATCACTTTATCAGCGCTGCCATCGTCCTGTTTACAGGCTACATATTAGGCGTCTCGCGCACGGAATTCATACTCATCTCTCTGGCTGTTATAATCGTGCTCTCCGCCGAGATGCTGAACAGCGCTATAGAATCAATTGTCGATCTAATCTCACCCGAGTATTCAGAAAACGCGCGCATAGCCAAGGACCTTGCCGCCGGAGCAGTACTTATAGCTGCGTTCGGAGCAGCGATTCTTGGTTATATAGTTCTTTTCCCATACATAAAATCCGTCTTTCATGATGGTATTTATATTGCGAAACATTCAGGAGAAGAGATCTCCTTAATAGCCTTCATCCTCGTCCTGATACTTGTCATAATGACAAAAACATATTTCAGAAAGGGAGAGCCCTTACGCGGCGGAATGCCCAGCGGCCATTCCGCTCTGGCCTTTTCCGTCTGGGTATCAGTGACTTATACCACTGAAAACTTCCTCTCTTCCCTGCTCTGCTTTATCCTTGCCGTCCTGATCGCTCAAAGCAGGGTCGCCACCAGGGTCCACGACGCATGGGAGGTCATCATAGGAGCTTTAATGGGTTCATTCCTGACATTCCTGCTATTCAGGATATTTTCTTAAACCGGTACGGACGCATTCCCTGCTTTCGCGCCGGGCAAACAGTGGATACTCCTCATCAGCGGCGTTGCAGGTGAGCGAAGCGACCTCAAAAAGTCACCGCTGGTCTGCAGTCGAAAGCAGCTAAATATTGAGGGTCAATTCTTCATTTGTGACAATTTCGATTCGATTCGACGCAACAATGTCCGGATTTTACGGTCTTTCCACAGCCTCTCTCGCAGCCGCCTTCTTTCCTGGCTGACCGAAGTGTATCCAACTCCCATAATCTTCCCGATCTCCACGCCTTTTAGCCCTCCCAATCGATAAAGCAGGTCCATTGTTATCTGTCGAAGGCTACCCTTTTCCGCTCTGATCTCCTTGATACCCTTACC
>JAYWMP010000170.1:0-2823 GCA_035873255.1 Nitrospirota bacterium | reverse complement strand
AAATGGAAATATTAAAGGAAATAGGAGCTTGAACATTAATCAATGGCTCTGAAACCCTGGTATGGAGTCGGCACTCCAGGAGAAGACCTGGGAGAACGCCGTCCCCTTGATGTCCCTGGGTTTGCTGTGCATCCTGAGATTAAGGGATAGCAAGGCTTCTGTTGATTATCAGGAGCCTGAGAGATTCTTTGGAATGACATATCTGTGTGAAGCGCTTTGAAATGCGCCTGCCATTTCCCCTTTTATTTATTCCCTGCATGGCATCGGGAGAATCCGGCGGAGCAAAAATAATTATCTTTAATTGAAATGGAAGCGGATATGATGTATCATATCTTAGATTTTTGTATTGTTTGAGCTATCTTATGTTTGGTCCGGTCAGACAGGAGAGTCACCTGATTTCTCAGGAATTTGATTAGCAGGCTATAATGATTATCCGGATTCAGATATAATCGGCATTCAAAATTATTAATACGGAGGTAACCAGTATCAAGCTTAAAGTTGAAGACGGTAACGAGCTGGAAATAAGCGAACTCTCTGAAGTCGAAAAACATCTCAAGAAATTAAAAGCGATAGCCGTAAAAATAAACGGCCTGCCTGCCGACCTGAACGCAATCAGGACGCTCGGGGATGGCGATACGGTCGAGCCTGTTATCTTTGACTCCGACCTGGGAAAGGAGATATACAGACACACCACATCGCATGTTTTGGCCCACGCCGTGAAGAATCTCTTCCCCGAAGCAAAACTGGCGATAGGACCTGCCATCCAGGACGGGTTTTATTATGATTTTGATATCGAAAGAACGTTTACCCCGGAAGATATTATCTCGATAGAAAAAGAGATGAAAGAGATAATAAAGAAGAACTCGCCCTTTATAAGGAAAGAGATGCCCAGGGCCGAGGCCGTCGGCATGTTCGAATCCACGGGCGAGAAATACAAGGTGGAGCTTCTGCGGGAGATACCCGATGAAACAGTCGCGGTATATGAAGAAGACGGCTTCGTTGATCTATGCAGGGGGCCGCACCTCGCTTCCACCGGAAGGATCGGGGCGTTCAAGCTTTTGAGTATTGCCGGCGCGTACTGGAGGGGCGATGAGAAGAATAAGATGCTCCAGAGGATTTACGGCACTTCGTTTAATAACAGCAAGGACCTGAAGAAATATCTCGATTTTCTGGAAGAAATCAAAAAGAGAGACCACAGGCGCTTAGGAAAAGAACTCGACCTCTTCAGTATCAGCGATGAGATCGGCTCGGGCCTTGTCCTGTGGCATCCAGCCGGCGCGCTCATCAGGCAGTCGATCGAGGATTTCTGGAGAAAGGAACACTTCAAGGCGGGTTATCAAATTTTATATACGCCGCATATCGCAAAGCTCGAACTCTGGAAGAGGAGCGGGCACCTCGATTTTTACAGCGAGAATATGTATTCCCCGATGGAGATAGACGGGACTGATTACGAGATTAAGCCTATGAACTGTCCGTTCCATATCAGTGTCTATAAAAGCTCTCTGAGAAGCTACCGGAACCTGCCGGTAAGATACGCGGAGCTGGGGACTGTCTACAGGTATGAAAGGTCGGGGGTGCTGCACGGGCTTCTCCGTGTGAGGGGATTCACGCAGGACGACGCGCATATATTCTGCAGAGAGGACCAGATAGAAGAAGAGATTTTGAAGGTCCTTGATTTCACGCTTTTCGTACTGAAAACATTCGGGTTCGAACAATATGATATATATCTTTCGACAAAGCCTGAAAAATATGTCGGCAGTGATGAAAACTGGGAAAGCTCCACGGACGCGCTGAAAAAGGCCCTTGAGAAAAAAGGGCTGTCATTCGTGATTGATCCGGGTGAAGGCGTTTTCTACGGACCGAAGATCGATATAAAGGTGAAAGATTCACTTGGAAGGTCGTGGCAGTGCAGTACCATACAGGTGGACTTTAATAACCCGGAGAGATTTGATATAACATATAGAGGGTCCGACGACAGGGAGCGGAGGCCCATAATGATACACAGGGCGTTGATGGGTTCCCTCGAAAGGTTCTTCGGAATTTTGATAGAACATTACGCTGGCGCTTTTCCTCTCTGGCTTGCGCCTGTTCAGTTGTCCGTGCTTACGATTGCCGAGAGACACGCTGTATATGCTGAAAAACTGGCGTCAGAGCTCAGAAACAGGGGCATAAGATCAGAACTTGATGCCGACAATGAAAAAATAGGCAATAAAATCAGGAAGAGTACTGTTAGAAAAGTGCCCTATTCGGTTATAATAGGTGATAAAGAGGTATCTGATGCAGGAATGTTTGTGAGGAAACGTAATGGGGAAAATTCAGGCCCCTATAATTCAGAAGAGTTAATATCTTTTCTTGAAGAAGAGATAAACTCCAGGAGGTGAGGACATAGGTAGCAGGGACTTCAGTAAGAAGATAAGTATTAATGACCGGATCAGGGCCAGGGAAGTGAGAGTTATCGATAGTGACGGCGTACAGATCGGACTGATGTCGGTTAGAGAGGCCTTAAGTATCGCGGGCGAAAAAGATCTGGACCTGGTTGAAATATCACCTAACGTAGTTCCTCCGGTCTGCAAAATTCTTGATTTCGGCAAGTATAACTATCAGCTGAACAAAAAACATACCCAGAAAAAGAGTGTCGATATCAAAGAGGTCAAGGTAAGGCCGCATATAGGTGAGCACGACCTTGACCTGAAGATAAGAAACATAAACCGTTTTGTCGCTGAAGGAAATAAGGCGAAGATTGTAATGTATTTCAGGGGGCGGGAAATAGTAAGGCCGAATCTGGGAATGAAAGTATTCGATAAAATAACCGAGCAGCTTACG
>JAYWMP010000140.1:0-13139 GCA_035873255.1 Nitrospirota bacterium | reverse complement strand
AACCGCGCTGATTATAAAGTAGTGAAAGCCGATAGTCAGACGTTTGAAGAACCACCTGTTCCCGAATCTCTTTCTGAATTTAACGCGAAGGAGCGGAAGTTTCTGGAAATGATTAATAAAGACCCCCGAAATCCCGAACTCCAGGCCAATCTCGGAGATATTTATTTCGAAAATAACAGGTTTGAACAGGCGGTGGAGAGATACAGGAAGGTGCTGGAATTAAACCCGTCGGATGTGGATACCTACAATGATCTTGGGCTTGCACTGCATTATACCGGCAGATCCGGCTCCGCCCTGGATACGTTAAAGAAGGGCGTGAAGGTTGATCCCTCTTATCAGCGCATATGGCTCAGCCTCGGTTTTGTTCTGGCGTCGGAGGGACGGAATGAGGAAGCGCGTAAAGCGCTGAATACAGCCGTTGATCTTGCGCCCGGGACGGATATCGGCAAGGAAGCAAAAAAACTTCTTCTCCTCCTGAAATGACCCTTCGGATTTACTGTGGTGGTGTTGCATGCGATTCCCTGTTGAAATCGCGCCCGCTGCCTGATTTTTCCCTGTGAAACCGGCAGCTCCGGGGCGGAAGTGCGTCTCCTGGTTAACTGGTAGCTGCGATTATCGCGTCCCTTACAATCTCCAGCATCCGGTCCAGGTTGTCATGGCTGATGCTCAGTGGCGGCATCAACACAAGGACGTTCCCGAGCGGTCTTATAAGCAGGCCGTTGTCTCTGGCGTGATAAGCGACCTGCCAGCCCATCTTCTCTTCCCATGCATAGGGCTCTTTTGTTGTCCTGTTCCTGACGAGTTCAATGCCCGCCATAAGCCCCCTGTTCCTTGCGTCTCCGACATGGGGCAGTGTGGAAATTTCCGCAAGACGGTCTTCCAGTATTTTGATCTTCGGCTGAAGGTTCTTTAATGTCTCTTCTTTTTCGAATACATCCAGACATGCTATCGCCGCCGCGCACGCAAGGGGATTGCCGGTATATGAATGGCCGTGAAAGAATGTTTTCAGCTCACTGAATTCCCCCAGAAATTCATGGTATATCTCTTCATTGGTAAGTGTTACGGCAAGGGGCAGGTAGCCGCCTGTAATACCTTTTGAGAGACACATAATGTCCGGCACAACATCCTCATGCCTGCAGGCGAACATCTCCCCCGTGCGTCCGAACCCCGTTGCAACTTCATCCGCGATCATAAGGACATTGTATTTTGTGCATAGATCACGGACAGCCTTGAGGTATCCGGGGGGCGAAACTATCATGCCGCCCGCCGCCTGGACGAGGGGTTCTATTATCAGCGCGGCGATTTCATTATAGTGGGCCTTGAGTATCTCTTCCGTTTTTTCGATGCAGGTGAGGCCGCATGCCGGATATTCCATCCCCAGTTCGCACCTGTAGCAGTAAGGAGATGGCGCCTTGAAGGTTTTCATCAGGAGCGGTCCGAAGACTTTGTGGAAGAGATCCACGCCGCCGACGCTGACGGCGCCTAATGTATCCCCGTGATAGGCATTGTTAAGGGAGAGGAAGCAGTGCCTGCCCTCGGCGCCTTTATGTTTCCAGTACTGGAACGCCATTTTGAGCGCAACTTCAACCGCGGTCGAGCCGTTATCTGAATAGAAGACCTTGCATAATGAGGAGAGCGAGGACGACGGGCCGGATTCTTCCTGCTGTCCTGTCATGGCGTATTTCTTTTCAGTCTCAGAATCCCTGATCGTCCTTATAAGTCTTTCCGCCAGTTTTATAGCGGCGACATTGCTCAGGCCGAGCAGGGCTGAATGTGAGATGTTGTCGATCTGCTCTTTAATGGCGTCATCAAGCTCTTTTTTCCGGTGGCCGTGGATGTTTACCCACAAGGAAGATACACCGTCCAGATACCATTTTCCATGGATATCTTTTATGAAACAGTCCCTGCCCTCCGCGATTACTATCAGCGGCTCTTTTTCCCAGTCCTGCATCTGAGTAAAAGGGTGCCAGATATATTTTTTGTCAGCGGCCTCAAGTTGTCTGTTTTCTTCTGTAATGTCCATATTAATCCAGTCTTATCCTGCCCTGTTCGTTCGCCTGATATATGCTACCAGGCCCGGCAGACTTCCGGTAAATACCGCGAAGAACCATGCGAGGGCGAGGGCCGTGGCCACTTCGGGCTTGATCCCGATAAGGCCGAATAACAGCACAACAGAGCCTTCTCTCAACCCGAGACCCGAGATCGAGATAGGAAGGGATGTGATGGTCATGACTATGGGCAGGAAGATGAAGAAGATGAGCAGCGGGATATTTTCACCCATGGCGTAAGCAAGGATAATGACCTTCGTGAAATTCAGAAGTTGCGTCAGAAGGGAGAGCAGAAAGGCCTTAGCAACGAGGTCTTTTTTTGCTTTTAATGAATTAAAATATCCGTAAAATTCCGAGATCACCCGGAATTTTCTTCCGATCTGCAGTCCGAAAAGTATAAAGCTGCTCACAATGAAAATTGCGAATAAAACAGGCATCGCCCATTTCTGGGGAGATTCACCAAAATATTTCAGGGCGAACGGAAACGCCGTAATGCCGATAGTCATCAGTCCGACATAGCCCAGGTACCTGTCGAAGAATATCGATGCGAGGGTGAGGCTTATCTTCTTTGCGTCTTTGTTAAGGTAGTAAGCCCTTACAGCGTCTCCGCCGACGACACCCGGAAGAAAGCTGCTGAAAAAGGCCCCTATCATATACAGGGAAAAGAGTTTCCTGATCCTGAATTTTTCCGGGAAATTAACTTTCCATTGCTCGGGTATCAGTATCCTCCACCTGATTGTTGCTACCAGCTGTGTTGATAAATGAGTAAGGGCCGCGGCAAGAAAATAAAAAATATTGATGCTCCCGAGGATGGAAAACATATGACTGATATCGGTCTTTGAGAATACAACGTAAAGAGCTGTTCCGCTTACAGCTATCTTCATGATGATCAGTAATAACTTATTTCTTGTCACTGGTGATTACTCTCCTTATAACGTAGATCGGTTTTTTCTGTGTTTCGTGATATACACGCACCATCATTTCACCTAACAGGCCCATGCCTATGAACTGTATGCCAACAATAATCAGTAGTGCTCCGAGCAGGAGCAATGGCCTGCCGCCGATATCATTGCCGAGAATAAATTTTTCAAAGGTCAAATATAAAGAGATAAGGAACCCGAGTATTCCGCTTAAGAGTCCTATGGGACCGAAAAACTGTAGTGGTTTGGTAGAGAAGCTCTGCAGGAATTTTACTGTTATTAAATCAAGAACAACCTTCATTGTCCTGGATATTCCGTATTTCGACTTCCCCCTCTTTCGCGGATGATGGGTTGTCTCGACCTCGGCGATCTTTACCCCGTACCAGCTCGCGACAGCCGGTATGAATCTGTGCATTTCACCATAGAGCTTCAGGTTTTTCACCACGTCTCTTCTGTAAGCCTTGAGCGAACATCCATAATCATGAAGGTTGACGCCGGTCACCCTGCTTATCAGCCAGTTCGCGATGATTGACGGAAGTCTTCTGGAGAGAAAAGGGTCTTTCCTTTTCTTCCGCCAGCCGCTTACGAGCTCATTGTCCTTTATGAGTTTGAGGAGCTTTGGTATGTCATTGGGGTCGTTCTGAAGATCGCCGTCCATAGTAACTATGATGTCTCCTCTTGCATAATCGAAGCCGGCGGCAAATGCCGCGGTCTGGCCGAAATTTCTTCTGAGGCTTAAAATTGTAAGACTACTGTCCCCGGACTGAATCTTCAGGAGTAAATTCAATGTATTGTCGGTGCTTCCGTCGTCTACATACAGAATTTCATATTCAATGCCGGTCGCATCCATCACGGGTTTCAGACTGCGATGCAGTTCATCGACATTTTCCTCTTCGTTATATAGTGGTATTACAACTGAAACTTTCATTAGAAGAATTCCGGGGGCTTAAATTCAATACCCTTGAAATCATAACACTTATAGGCGGTAAATTTCACTATTTTGTTCTGTTTCGTTCGTATATTAATCACTTCCTTATCACATGTTTCAAAGGCGTTTTTCATGTCTTCAGGCAGTTTCCGGCTTTTTATTCTCACAAGGATCGCATTGTGGCCGATAAGTTTGTCGAATCCGGGCCAGAGGTCGTACTGGTTCATCCTTCTGCCGAGATTGATGCAATATGTCTCTGGATGGCCCTCAACATAAAATGCGAGTTCACTGGATATCTGATAGCGGTCTGAAAAGATAAAAACAGGGCCGCTGGACGACATTTCTGCGTATATCCTGCTCACCTCCCTGCCGAGTTCTTTCCATCCCACAAGTCGTATTGTCGGGTCTTTTTTCTGTGGGAGGTTAAGAATCGCCGGGAAATGGGCGAAGATCGTGACGATAAACGCCAGCAAAAGAGCGGAGACCGTAAGAATTTTGACAGTTTTTTTTGATCTCCTGAAATCCCTTAAGTAATATGCCGCGAATGCTATAAAACCCGTTAAGTATGCGGTCAGGGCCCAGTTCGCCTGGACCTTTGCCTGGAGGCTCTTGAGCAGAAAAAAAACAATGACAGGCGCCGAGAACCAGAACAGAAACGCCCCTTCTTTGTCTTTTCTTAACCTCCAGACGGCGATAAAGATCAATACGATCAGTAAAGGGGTGACAACCCCGAGCTGTGACCCGATAAACTCGAAGAAACTTTTTGCCGATATTGTCAGGCCGTCGGCAATATGCGCCTGTCCGGCCGTATGCCTGAATGTAACCCAGTCATGGGCCGCGTTCCATATAATTACGGGGCTGAAGATGATCATACTGACCAGCAGAGAGATATACGGCCCTCTTGAGGTCAGGAGCCGCCTGGCGTCTTTATGGAATACGAAGAAAAGGAATCCCGAGAGATAAAAAAAGGCCATTGTATATTTCGTCAACATTCCGATTCCGAGAGAAATTCCGAGCACCACCCAGTAAAGATCTGACGGCTTTCTGTCCGCTCCGGGCAGACTGCTGTTTACCGCCCTGTGGAAGTAGAAGAGAGAGAGCACCCAGACGAAAATAAACGGGGAGTCTATGGTCAGGAGAACACCAAATACGGAATAAAGGGGAACTACCTGGATTAAGAGCGCCGACGCAAGACCTGTTTTTTCATCGTATAGCTCGCTGCCGAGCTTATAAAGTAGTATACTGCTTAATGCCGACAGGACTACCGCAAGTATCCTTACCCCGAATACATTGTCCCCGAAGACAGCGGTTCCTATATATATAAGATAAGCAATCATCGGCCCCTTGGAGTAATAGCTCCAGTCAGGATGCCGCGCCCATTCCCAGTAGTGGGCCTCGTCGGGAGTCAGATCAAACGGGCCGGTCAGGATAAAGTAAATCCTGAAAAGACTCATAAGCAGAATGCTAAAATAAAGCGCCTGTTCGTACGACCGTTTTGCATATATTGCGGTTGCCCATCTGTATAACTGAATCGACAGATATGCGACGCCCGTGCCGAGTAGTCCCCCGGCAAGGACATCGAAAGGATAGTGCGCGCCTGTATAGACCCTTGAAAATCCTACGGCCGCAGCGATAAAAACAAGAAACCAGCTTAAAGCTTTCCTGCGCATAAACAGGAAGACCATGGCAAAGGCAAATGCATTGGCTGTGTGGTTCGAGGGCATCGAGAAAGCATGTCCGCAGCCGACCAGCAGATTTGTCCCCTCAAGGGTATTGCAGGGCCGTTGCCTCGCGAAGAGGTCTTTCAGTAAATTCCCGCTGCCGTCGGCCAGTGCGACTGCAACAAGCGCGATGCCGGTGAACAGCCAGATTTTCTTCCGGTCCCTGAGAGCAGACAGCAGAACGGCCAGGAGAAAAACCGGCACGGTGTTTTTTGACACAAAAGGCATCAGTATATCGAAGAAACCATTCTGCAGGTTTTTATTTATAAGGATAAATAATGAAGTGTCTATTTCAGTAATGCCCATTCAGGTCCTCTCTGTTATTCCCGCGCCCGTTCCCGGATGTTTTTTCACTATCCAGGTTAATAATCTAACACTGCTGTCCTGATCAAGGCAACAAGCGGCGATTTATGTCTCCCAAATGCGATAGACAAATGATGAAGTTTGTTTTCCAGGATGCATCGTTCGTACGGAATGGCCGGTCATCAAATATGCCGCTGAAATTAACGCGGATTTTGTCCCCTCCCGCCTTGATTTTAATCTTCTGGAATCTGAAATCATTAAATTTCATTTTATTTTTGGGACGGCGGCAGGATAAGATAGAGAATATGGCCTGTTTATAAACATAACAATTGGGCCCGAAAATAAAAAACAGCAATTTATGGACAAACATCAAATATACTACCAGGAATTAATAACAGGCCCCTGCCAGCTGAATTGCGGAAGACAGGCGGGAGGGTGAAGTGAAGCAGAAAATATACAGGAGGAAATTATGCACTGGTACTATGTCGATGGCAGCAAAAAGATTGGGCCGTTAACAGACGAAGACATAGGCCGGTTGGTGGAGGAGGGGGTGGTTTCCGATGACACACTCGTATGGAATGAGATCATCTCAAAGTGGCGGTCGTACGGAAGGGTTAAGTCCAGCATAACAGCAGCTTCGCCCAGGGGTCTTTCACCGGAGACCGGGACCACCCTGGTCCCGGTACGGACAGAAGATTCCGGAGGATCCTTCTGCTCTGTGTGCGGCAGGATATGTCCGGATGAGGAAATGACTCTTTCCGGGGATTTCAGGATATGCGCGGCCTGCAAACCGGTGTTTTTTCAGAGCGAAAGAGATGGAGGGGATTCACGGTCCGTTATGGATTATGCGGGATTCTGGATACGTTTCCTGGCGAAAACTATTGATATTGCTATTACGTCCCTTGGGGGTTTTCTGTTTGTGATCACCGGGGTCTTTCTTCTGGGTATTGATGCCGCGCCTTTTGGCGTTGTCCCGACTTCCCTGGTCTTCTTTCAATACATTATTCCTGTAACCTACACAACCTTTTTTGTGGGCAGGTTCGCGGCCACTCCCGGGAAGATGATCTGTGGTTTAAAGGTAGTTACGCCTGACGGCGGACGGGTGAGTTATCTCAGGGCCTTCGGGCGGTATTTCGCCGGGTTGTTGAGCGCGCTTATATTGATGATGGGGTATGTCATGATAGCTTTTGATAAGGAAAAACGTGCGCTGCACGATCATATCTGCTGGACCAGGGTGATCAGAAGATAAATCAGACATATTTATTCATTACTCCACTCCCGGAGTTTTTCCTGAATAAAACGGATTATCCAGCGGTGTTCGTCAGCGCCTCGATCTGTGATGCTCATCGGCCCGCCAAAGGCAAAATGGACCTGCTTGTCCGTATCCAGTGGTCCGAAATCTTTTATGAATCTGCCGGTGCGCCAGGCATCGGTTTTCAGCGCCAGAGGGATTACCGGCGCACCTGACCTTAAAGCCAGTTTTATGCCGAGGGTATTGAACCTGGCGGGATCAAAAACAGTGGAACGCGTACTCTGGGGAAATACTATAATGGACTCGCCCGAACCAAGTCTTTTCCCTCCTTCTTCAAGAACGGTTTTCATATCCTCTCTCGGGTTTTTACGGCCTACCGCCACCGGCTTCCGTGAACGCATGATAGGGCCGAAGACCGGCGTGTTCAGGAGACTCTTTTTGACGATAAAGGTGACCGGTTTGACGGGTTGGACAATGCCGGGAAGGAGAAAGGTTTCGAGCAGACTCATGTGATTGCCTATGAATACCGCGGGCCCGTTGACTTTCCGGATATTGTCCATGCCTGTTATTTCGATGTTTACCCCGGCGTTTTCGAGAGTCCGGAGTATATCAAGGCTGCTTTTCACCCATTCAGCGGTGTCGTAGTCGCCTCTGACGGCCTTTCTGCTGTTCGTCCATATAATATGGAATATCCTGGGATAGAACATGAATTTCGGGCTGAAGAGCTGTTTTGAAAGGGTGGCGTGCCGGCGGTCCTGATCGGTTTTGTAAATATCCTGGTCGGCAATCGGCAAGGCTTAGTCTCTGTCTGGTATCAGTGTGTGGATTTTTTGATCGCCCATTTCATTATCTCTTCGACCATGGTTTCAATCGTAGCTGTCCCGGGCGCTATATCCACTTTCAATCCGGCCTCCTCAACCGCCTTGGCGGTAACAGGCCCGATTACCGCGATAGCAACATCACTTAACATTTCATGAGCGCTCTCTCCCAGGATTTCCATGAAATTGGTGAAGGTGGCCGCGCTTGTGAAGGTGGCTATGGTGATTTTGCCTTTTTTAAATGATCTTCGCAGCCTTTTGCCGTGAAGTACGGGTTTGACGGCCCTGTAAGCAACAGGCGTATCGATTACCCCACCCAGTTCACGTACCTTTTCCGGGAAAATCTCCCTGGCGGCTTCAGCGCGCGGCAATAAAAACCTGATGCCCTTTAAAAGCTGAGAGTGCTGAGAGCTGAGAGCTGAGTTTATTGATGAACTAATCATTGTGACCTCTTTGTTTTGTTCTTTACTCTTTGCGCTATGTGCTATGCTCTTTGCTCCGTGCTCTTTTATAAACGCCTCTATCAGACCCTCGGCCCTGAATTTTTCGGGTACAAGATCGACCTTTATCCCTAATCCGGCAACTTCGGTAGCGGTTTTTGTCCCGATAGCGCATATCTTTATCCCTTTCAGCTCGCGAATATCTATCCCCCTGTCAAAGAGCCTTTTGAAGAAATATTTCAGACCGTTAGAGCTTGTGAATATCATCCAGTCATAACTGTTTATATTATCAATCGCCCTGTCAAGTTCCTCCCATGTCTCCGGCGGGGTTATATCCACGGTCGGAAACTGAATAATCTCTGCTCCAAGTTCCGCGAGTTGGTCGAACCCTTCAGCGTGCTCTCTTGTTACGAGTATCCTGTGGCCGAACATCGGCTTGTCTTCATACCATTTAAGTTCCTGTCTTAAGTTGACAACATCACCAACCACCATAACCGCTGGCGGTCTGATGTCCCTTTCCCTGACAAGTGGAGCTATATCCTTCAGCGTGCTTACCAGCGTCTCCTGGTCGGGCCTTGTTCCCCATCTTATGACAGCCACGGGTGTATCGGGGCTTCTGCCGTTGTCTATCAGTTTTTTTGTGAGCGTATCGATATTCCTGATTGCCATGAGAAAGACCAGTGTGCCTACTCCGGTGGCGAGCTTCGACCAGTCTATCGCCGATTCCTCTTTTGTTGTGTCTTCATATCCGGGGATGACGGCGAAGGATGATGAGTAATGCCTGTGAGTCAGCGGGATTCCGGCGTATGCGGGTGCTGCAACGGATGAACTGACTCCCGGCACGACCTCGAACTTTATACCCTCTTTTACGAGCGCCTGCGCCTCTTCACCTCCCCTTCCGAAAACGAAGGGGTCGCCGCCCTTCAGGCGGCATACGATCTTGCCTTCCTTGCCTTTATCGATTATAGCCCTGTTGATCTCATCCTGCGTCATTGTATGATGTCCGCCGCGTTTGCCCGCGTAGATGAACTCGGCATCGTGGTTGATATAGTTGAGAATCTGGTTGTTCAGGTGGAAGTCATATATTACGACCTCGGCCCGCTGAAGGCATTTCAGCCCCTTAACCGTAAGCAGGCCGATATCTCCGGGACCCGCGCCAACAAGATAAACAACTCCTTTTTTATTATTCATGAGGCATTTAGTTTAGCATAAAATACAGGTATTATCGAAGAGCATGCAACAGGCCGGTCCCTGGACGGGCAGGTCGTTCCTATTGCCCGACTCCCTTTTTACGGTCTTTTCCGGCTTTCCGCGTTTTTCCGGCCGGGAGCCCCGCCTGGGTGGATTTTTATTATATTTTGTGGAGCAAGGGGCTTATAACTGTCTTACACTCGAAAGGGAATTGAGAAAACTCTCAACAAGAATGGGATTGAAGTCTTTTCCTGACGCCTCCATTAAAAGGCCAATTATGACAGGTACATCGAGTGCCTGCCTGTAGGGTCTTTCAGTCCTGAGCGCGTCGAAAAAATCGGATATGGCGATGATCTGGCTTATTATATGCTGTTTTTTGCTTCGCCTGTTCGTCTCGGGATAACCCGTGCTGTCATATTTCATATGATGTTCAAACGCGGCTATTAACGCGAGGTTGGGTACATCGGACAATCTTGAGAGGTACATTACTCCATATACCGGATGTTTTTTTATCTCGATCCATTCCTCAAGGCTGGGCTTTGATTTTTTTTCGAGTATCTCCTTGGATACGAACACCTTTCCAAAATCATGGAGCAGGCCGGCAAGGCCTATATCATGTAAAAGCTCTCCTTTTATGCCGAGTGTTTCGGCCTGGAAAATCGACAGGACGGAAACATTAGCGGCATGCGCGTATGTATATTCTGAATAAGACTTGACCGGACTGATAATATTAAATATACCGGCTTCTCTTGTTAAGCTGGAAACAAGACTTAGCACCACATCCTCGAGACCGAGCATGTCAAGCGTTTTATCACCTGAAAATCCCTGGTATGCCTCCTTGACCTTGGCGATATTTATTTCCATTATTGCCCGGATGTCCCCATCATCCGTCTTTACGTTGACTTCTATGATTCCCGAGGTGATGTGCGGATATATTCCGGAAATTCTTTTGGAGAAAGCTATTTCGGCGATAAACCCTTTAAGCTCTTCGGCTGTAACGCCTTTTGTAAAGACAATCTTTTCTATCCCCTTCCTCCTCAGCCTTTTTATGAGGTTGCTGACAAGGATGTTTTTGGCGGCAAAGGGGACATCATTAAAGATCATGTTGCTGCCGATTATAGCCAGGCTTATGGTATCTTCCACGAAGAGGTCGTCCATAACCTTGACCGCCTTTTCGGCATGGTAGATAACGGCCGGGTGGCTGTCACTATAAAGAGAACAGTTGGACAAGGCGGTTATGATGTAAGAAATAAACTCGAAAACTTTATCCTGCATTCTCAGCTCCCTCTTCTGCCTGAAGATTCATGGTTTTTGTCCATAAGTTGTTCGCTTATCGCCTTTATCTGTCTGTTTTTAGATTTGAGGCCAAATTCAACAAGCGGTTTTATGGCTTCGTTCGGGTAACCACCGAGGGATTTGAATATCTCAACCTTCAGACGCTGGAGGTTATCCCTGTAAAATAATGCCTTTGCCTTGCAGATTTTCATCAGCGGCGCTATCGCCCTGGTGTCTCCTATTTCCCCTAGCACCCTCACAATATCGTGTTTGTAAAATGCCTCGGCGCCAAACAGGTCTTTCTTTTCGAGGAGCTTTATCAGATGGGGAGTCACTTCCGTGATCCTGTATATGCCCGCAAGCCTTACGGCTCCTCTTCTTAATGTCTCGTTTTCACTCCGGAGATATGACTCAAGATATGATACCGAGTCGTTGGTTCTGAAGTGCAGCAATGTCTTTAACGCCTCGACGCGGATGATCAGGTTCCTGTCTTTTGTGAATTTCCTGACTACCGCGATATGGCTTTTGCCGTCGCATTCCCTCAAAAGATATAACATGTTTCTGACTATATACCACTGGTCGTCGTTCAGCCTTTTTGTGACATAAGGGATGATTTCGCTTCCAAGAGAGACAAGCATCGAAAGGAGAAATTTCCTTATGCTCGCGTCGGCTTCCTCTGTAAGCGCATCCAGTAGAGGATCTATTACTCTTACGCCAAGCATCTTTGCGAGGCCGAAAGCGCTATCCCTGTCTTTTCTGCCCCAGAGCCTCAACGAGCTTATGAATTCATTGACGAATTTTTCAGAAGTAAAAAACGCCTCGATCATGCCGGACGTATCATCCCCCAGTTTCTGCTTCAGCGTCGGGGAGCTCATTGTATCGCATATCTGAAGGATCTCCCTGAAACGGCATGTCTCTACGAATATGTCGGTTAACTCCAGTACCCTGTCAACAAGCCTGTGTGTATCCTCCGTGGTTATAAAGTCCGTCTCGAAAAGCTCAAGCATGGCGCCTAACGCGGCCCTGTCTATCACCTCGTCCCTGCATTCTTTCCTCAGGGCTTCAATCTCAATCTCGGATTCCGGGGAGCTCTCCAGCATTTTCTGGAGTTCCTGCCGGTAAGATTCACTCACGTATATTTTGAAGTTGTCTACATCAAAGAGCTTTTTTATGTCTTCCCCTATCTCTATGTCATGGACAATTGCTGAATTCCGGTCGTAAAGGTCAAAATTAAACTCCGTATCCGTCTTGATGGAGGCAAGCTTGTCGAGAAGCCCTTTGAATGTTCCCTGTAACATGGCGGAATTCTCTGTAAAGAGTTCCACCATTTTCTGGAGGTTTGCGGGTGTTGTCCTTCTCAATAGTTTTTCGACATCCGAGCTTTTTAAATCAGCATGCTCGATCGCCTTCGACATAAAGTTCTTCCTGAGTTCGGGCTTGAGAGAAAACATCAATGAAAAGAATTTGTTGAATGCCTCCGTGCTTAACCCTGGTTCATTTTTTTTCCTGAGATAACCCTTGATTACACTGTCGTACGCCGTGCTTTCCGTGTTGTCAGGCATGGAAGCGTTTATCAGGCCGGCCAATTCTTCGGGAGGGATACTGGAAATCACATCTTCTTCATCATCGGATAGCCTGCCAAGAAGGAGATTGGAAACATAATCCTGCCAGATAGTGTCGACCCTGGTATCAGCTTTTGCAGCTCCCTCGACAAACCTGAAACCGGCAAAGTCTATGGGAATCAGTACGATATGCCTGATATTTCTGGATGTTGCGTATTCAACCAGGGCGTTGCCGGCGATCAGTTCTCTCATGGTCAGTAGTTCATGGAACCTGATGAGTTCATCTTTTGTCAGCCCTAAATGAAACTTGATGGCGGCAATCCCCCTGTTATGAAGGCTGCGGGCGAATTCCTTCAGAAACGGATTTTTCCTGTTGATGGTGTTTTCATCAACCATCAGGCTATCCATGGCAACACCGAGTGTTATCTCTACTCTCAGCTCGAATAATCTCTGGAGATAATCGAAAGCCCTGGCGATGGATTCTTTTATTACTGGATGATCAGGGGGATACAGCCCGATGCTTCTCCTGGATATGTTTAATTCAACGATTGCGTCTGAAAGGAGTTCTGCATCAATTGGGAGCTTTTCCTGTTTTTCCTCTTGCATCTTAATATTTTCCGTCGCATCCTGACATATTCAGAAAAACAGCACAGATCATCTTAGAGAGGAATTTGAAGCACA
>JAYWMP010000132.1:0-8147 GCA_035873255.1 Nitrospirota bacterium | reverse complement strand
TCGTTTTTATGAAGAAATGAACTTGAATACCCCGTTTTGTAAACGGGGATGAAAAAAATTTCATATCTCTCCCTTTTGAAAAGCTTTATCCTTATCCACATTTAGGTCTGGATACAGGGGATACTGTGTAACTGAAAGGGGTTATAATTATTGTCAACAGGCATTGCCTTCCGTCCTGGTCTTCTGTTTCCAGGCTTTAACGCTCTGCGCTGTGCTGGTCTTTCAAACCCCTTTGATTATTTCAGGGATGATTCCAAGGCTGAACTCGTTAAGAATTCAAGACTGTCTGAGTTTTTTTTCGTCCTTAGTCCGTTACGCTATGCGCTTTGCGCCATGCGTCTTTATCTGTTACGTTTTTTCTGTTCTATGAAGTCTCTATCTATGAAAAACCCGGAGAATACGGCCTGAAATTCCGGGGCGCTGCCGGCATATCCAGGTGAAAAACCATTGATACCAGAAAAACATGGCGCAAAAGGATGTAATTTGAGTAAAATTTATAGTGTGGCCGGGAAATAGCCACGGAGGCTTACAGGATACTGAAATCATTGGAGGCAATAGTCATTTATGAAAGATAAAGTGATAATCGGGACAAGAGGCAGCAGGCTTGCACTCTGGCAGGCGGAATGGGTGAAGTCCCAGCTTTTGAAAATCAACCCGGGAATTACTATAGAGTTGAAAAAAATAAAGACCACGGGAGACAAAATACTGGATGTGCCCCTCGCGGAGGTGGGTGGCAAGGGTCTTTTTGTTAAAGAGATAGAAGAAGCGCTGCTTAATTGCGAGGTCGATCTTGCCGTGCACAGCATGAAAGACGTGCCTACGGAGTTTCCCGACGGACTGCATCTTCCGGTAATCTGTGAAAGGGAAGATCCCAGGGACGCATTTATCTCACAGGTTCGGGGCCCCCGTCCCGGCGGATCACCCGTCGATATAAAGTTCCGGATTCAGAGCATAAAAAACCTGCCGGACAACGCCTGTATAGGCACAAGCAGTCTGAGGCGGTCATGTCAGCTCCTGCATATATTCCCCGGACTGAAGATTGCTCAATTAAGGGGAAACCTCGACACAAGGATCAGGAAACTCGATGAAGGACAGTTCGACGCGATAATTCTCGCTGTTGCAGGGATCAAAAGACTTGGGTGGGAAAAACGAATAACCGGGATCATTGGTCCGGAGATCATACTCCCCGCGATAGGACAGGGGGCGGTAGGCATCGAATGCAGGATTGATGACGAATTCACAAACAGACTCATTACGCCGGTGAATCACGCGGAAACTTCCATCTGCGTCAAAGCCGAGAGGGCATTGTTGAGAAGACTTGAAGGCGGATGCCAGGTGCCTATAGCAGCCCACGCGAAATTCATGGATGAGACGGCAGCCGGTTCTTCCGGTGCGTCACTCGTAATAGACGGTCTTGTCGGAAGCATTTCAGGAGACAGGATCATTAAAGGGCGTTCAGGAGGAGATCCCGAGGATGCCGGGATGCTCGGCATCCAACTGGCCGAGGATCTGCTGTCAAAAGGTGCGGACAAAATTCTGGCCGAGGTTTACAAAAGATAGCTTCCGTCATGCAGGTCATCCATCAGGGCGCGCTGCTTTCCCTATGCCGATACCTCCTGTGATTCCTTTATCTCTTCGATAAGGAGCAGCACCTTCTCCTCGATCAGCTCCCGTACCCTCCTGAATTCTTCAGCATTCAGGTTTTTAGGGTCGGGGATTCCCCAGTCCTTCCTGTATTTTGCCTGGATGTATGGACACTCGTCCCCGCAGCCCATTGTAATTGCAAAGTCATATTCCATACCCGGCAGATCATCAAGGGATTTCGACTCGTGTTTATCTAAATCATAGCCAGTCTCTTTCATGGAATTCACAGCTTTTTCATTCACCTTTCCTGACGGGCGTGACCCCGCGCTATAGGCGTCTATAACTCCCTGTCCATGAATATTTGCAAAGGCCTCCGCGATCTGACTTCTGCAGGAATTTTCGACGCAGACGAACACCACTTTTTTCATTTTAAGTTTTCTCCTGTTTCATCGGGTCTCGCCCGGTTTTTTCAGTCGGAAACGGTTCTATTGCTGAACTTCCCACGGCGGCTGTCTCTATAATTTTCTTTCAAACCCGGCCCGGGGGGGCAGTGACCCCATTCGTTCCTCCGCTATTCTCAGGAACTCATTGAGAAGGGACTCCCTTTTTCCTGTAAGATGCTGCATGGATGCTGTAAACTTGCGATAGTCTGCGGCAGCACAGCCCTGGATATGTTCCAGAAGAGGGGCGCAGAAATACCAGTTGCAACGGTACGGCCTTGCAGTGCGCCTGATCGCACAGCCCTGCCCGCCCAGAAACTGGCATGGTTCCGTATCCCCGACATCTTCGTTATATGACGGCAGTTTTTCGCCCAGCGCGTAAACATACACAAGGTCTTCATGCTCATGATACGAATGCCTGTTGACACAGCAGACTTTCCGGCAGTCCGGGCATACGGCTTCCGTATGCTGTTGAATGAAAGGATCGACTGATTCAGTCAATTCACACACTTCCCCTGCAAGTTCTTTTAATTTTTTTATGCCGTCCGCATCAGCCGTCAATATATCTTTAATAAACCGGAGGATCTCTTTCCGGTTTTCATTATTGTTATAACTCATCTTAAAAGCGGCTATATCTCTAAAGTCCATTTCTTAAAAGCCCTTATCTCAATCTGTCCGCGATGTCTTCCGCTAAATCCGAAAGCGAATCATCCCTTGCGCCGAATACAACATAGCTGTCCCATCCGCGAAGCAGGTCAAGGACCTTGCCGCGGTCTTCGATGACCTCAGCCGATCCGCCTTCCGCCTGTATCGCAACCGCTAAGTCCCGGCTTGATATCTCTTTTGAGGCCGTCCCGCCCGCGTAATAGACCGGCAGAAGGACAAGGTGGTCGGAGGCCCTTAAGTTTTCCGCAAACACCCGGATATATCCATCTTTCATCAGTGTTGTCGGGCCGTATCCGTGGGGCTGGAATATATAGCAGACTTTGTTGCTGATCCTCTGCATTGTCCGCATAAGGCTGAAAATCTTGTGGGGATTGTGAGCGTAATCATCAACAACAAGATATCCTCCGTTGTTCAGGTGCAGATCAAATCTCCTCGCAATCCCCGAGAATTCAGGCAGGACTTCCGAGATTCTACCGGGAGGAATACCGAATTCAGCAAGAAAGGCGATGCATGCCAGCGCGTTGTAAAGATTGTGCCTGCCGGGCAGTGAGATCTCAAACTTCGATCCGTTGACTTTGAATAGTGTTTTTAGGGGGTGATATTCAATGTCCCGCGCCTGATATTCAGATCTGTTGTCGACCGAAAATTTTATGGCCTTCCTTATATTACATAAAGCAAGATTTTTATCATCGCTCCCCGTGATGACATATCCTGATGTATTCTCTGAAAGTCTCGTGAACATACTGGCGGTCTCTTCGATCGAATGATGGTCCAGGTCCAGGTTGGTGATGATTGAAAAAGCCGGCATATAGTTTACGATCGTCCCGTCTGATTCGCATGCCTCGATAACCAGGATATCCGAATCCCCTGTTAGATAGTTACCGGCATTCCTTGAAGTCGTGAACTGCCTGACTCTGCCGCCGCCGATGTAATTCGGCTCCATGCCCATTTTTTTCATCAGGAAGGCGAGCATGCCTGCAACAGTCGATTTCCCGCTTGTTCCCGCTACGGCAATTGTTCTGTATTGAGATACTATTTCATTAAGATAATCCGGTCGCGTTTTAACCGGAACACCGAGGCCCTCCGCAGTCCGGAATTCAGACGAGTCTTTTTCGACCGCTGTGCTGAATATGGCAAGATCGAATCCGTCATCTATACCGCCGCCGTCCTGTCTGACAATCGAAATCCCATTTGCCTTTAACTTCCGGCTGACCGGATGATCAGGGTTTAGATCGAACAGCCGGTCTGAGCCGGCGATATCATGTCCTTTGTCAGCGAGAAAACCCGCGATTGCGGAAACACCGCTTCCGCCTATACCAGAAAAAAATATCTTCAACTTTACCCCGGTGCGGCATAAAATTCATTAATGTAAAATGCAGACAGACATTCGGGTTTGGTTAGAGTCTGTCCGGAAATTGCCGTTTTTTGTTTCCGCCCTGCCAGAAGCCTTTATAGATCATCCAGAACCTGCTAAAAAAACTGGATTCCCGATACGAGTATACGCAAGAGTCGCTTCGACCGGCTTAAGGACTGCCGGAATGACCGGCGGAAACCTTGACTTCAAACAAAGGTCCTAATGACGATAAATAAAAGATAACATGCCTTCCTGCTGGAGGATAATGCGGGCATACTCAAGGGCTTTATCTCTGTCTTTAAACTTCCCCACCAGAACCCGGTGGAGGGTCTTGACGCCGGACTTGGAATCTTTGAGAATAAAGACATTATAACCTTTCCGTTTCAGGCGGTCAGCCAGCGCAACGGCATTTTTCTTGTACCTGAAAGCGCCTAAATGCACTGAATAGACCTTCTTCCCCAGAGCCTTTGCCTCTTCCCGCGGGTCTATTGGTACTATCGAAACGGATTCCGTCCTGCCGGATATTCCATTGGCGGCTGTCTCTCCAGACTTCTCCCCTGTCGCCGGCAGCGTCTCTCTGATCGTCTCCAGTGGTATCGGTCCTTCCTCATCGGATTCGTTCAAGACAGCGGATGGAGCTTCTCTCTCTGTATCCGTAAAATAAATCTTCCTGATATACAACGCGCCAAATACAAGTCCCGCAATGATTAATACAGCCATAAATGTCGGAATAATTTTTTGAGCGGGCTGCTTTTCCATGTCATCGGCGAATTCTTCTTCACCGTTCTCCTCTTCATCAATCCCCTTCTCCGTATCATCGGCATCATCTCCGGAACCCATTCCTCTGTCGCCAATCTCTTCCCTGGGCGGCGCGACTGAAGAATCTTCACCTTTAAGCAGTTCAGCCTCTTCCCCTGCCGAAGCACCTCGTCCCCCGTTAATCCTGAGAGCTTCATCCCCGGAAGGGCCCTGGGTTGTCTCCTCAACACCGGATGCGGCCCAGTCTTCGCCTAATATCTGAATGGTTTTTGCGAGAATCTCTTCCGGCCTGAAGGGTTTTACGATCACATCGATGATTCCTAGAGTCGACGTATACCTGGGGTCCAGCTCGCCGGCATAAGAGATCAGCATAATTACAGGCACATTTTTCAACTCGTCAATAAAATGGAGCGTTTTGCTTATCTTTAATCCATTGGAACCATGCAAAAGGAGGCTGATAAAAACAAGTTTCGGCATAGTTTCCCTGGCCTTGTCAACAGCTTTTTCAGGATCTGTCGCGATGATTACTTCGAAACCGGCAGCCTGAAGCGCCTCGGCAACCCGCATACATACGACGGCGTCACTATCAACAACAAGTATCTTTCCTCTTGAATTCATAATGTTAAAAGCGGCGTTCCGGCGTGATAAATTACTATGGACATATAAAATCATACAATATATTTATGCTTCTGGCAATAGCTGGCAAGTCAACTATTAAATATTGCTGTCAGCAGATACGGTCGGGGTCGAGAAGGATGCGGCAGTCCGCGATGGAACATCCCAAGCCCTCTTCGTGAACAATGAGGGGATTGATATCCAGTTCAGCGATTTCCGGATTTTCAGTGGCCAGGGCCGAAAGCCGCATAAGGCATTTTTCCAGCTCCTCTATATCACGTAAAGGGGCGCCCCGGGCGCCTTTCAGCATTGGATAGGCTTTAATTGAACGCACCATGAATTTTGCCCCGTTATGCCTGATCGGTGCGAGTCTGAAGCTGACATCCTTAAAGATTTCCACGAATATGCCGCCCAGGCCGAACATCAGAAGAGGGCCGAAGACTTTATGCCGGTTGATGCCGAGAATCACTTCAATCCCCTCGGCAGCCATCTGCTGAACATAAATACCCTGTATCCACGCCTCCGGTACGTTCTTACGGACCAAAGCCATGATGGATTCAAAAGCGGTGACTGCTTCCACAGGATCCTTGATCCCCACCTTGACTCCGCCCACATCGGACTTATGAATAATCTGTGGTGAAACAATTTTAAAAGCGCAGGCGCCGAGTGCTTTTACAGCCTCGGCTGCTTCCTCCGCGGTTGTGGCGAGACGGGCCGGCAGTACTGGAAAGCCATATGCGGCAAGGATTTCATTCCCTTCCACTTCCCCCAGGTATTTTATGCCGGAGGCCAGTGACTCATTAATCACCTTCCTGGCCCTGGCCCTGTCGAATGTCAGTTCAAATTCCCCGGCATGATGGCGGTGAATCCAGTTGGAGTGCTGGTACAGGGCGCCCATGACCCGGGCCGCGGTCTCTGGGAAAGGGTAGTGAGGGATTCCATTTTCCTCAAGGATTGCAACACCCCTGGAGACATCCATCAAGCCCATAAATGAGGCAACCACCGGCTTTCCGCTTTTTCTGGCCAGGTCAGGAATGATGGATGCCGTCTTCTCGATTTCCGTCATGGATTGCGGGGTGAGAATAAAGATGACACCGTCAACATTCTCATCGTTCAGCACGGCTTTCAGCGCTGCGCGGTATCGCTCTGAACCGGCGTCTCCGATAACATCCACAGGATTGTGAATGTTTGCCGTGCTGGGCAAATGGCTTTTGAGTGCTTCCGTGGTCTCATCGCTGAACCGGGCAAGTTGCAGGCCGGAATGAATGGTGACGTCAGTGGCAATAATGCCGGGGCCACCGGCATTGGTGATAATGGCGATCCGGTCGGATTTGGGCAGGGGTTGACAGCCGAAAGCAAGGGCGCAATCGAACAACTCCTCAATTGTCTGTACCCGGAAAACCCCGGACTGCTGGAAGAGGGCGTTATAAACCGCTTCAGTGCCTGCAAGCGAGCCGGTATGGGAACTGACCGCCGCCGCGCCTTCCGCCGTTCTGCCGGATTTGATAGCCAGAATCGGTGTGGGATTATCGCCTCCGGTAATCTCACGGACCGTTTTAATAAACTCAAAGCCGTGGCGCAGTTCCTCCACATAGAGCATGATGACTTTTGTCAGAGGGTCCGCATGCAGGTAGCGGATCAAGGCCAGCTCGTCCACATCGGCTTTGTTACCCACAGAGATAAATTTGGAAAAGCCCATATTTCTCTTTGCCGCAAAGTCCAGAACTGCTGTGCACAATGCGCCTGACTGACTGATAAAGGCAATGTTCCCAGGATGGGCCTTTTGCCTGGCAAAACTGGCGTTGAGACCCACGGGACCGTCAGTATTGATTACCCCCAGGCAATTAGGTCCTACAAGCCTGATGTTGTTTTCCCGGCAGACGGACAGGAGTTCCTGCTCTATTTCCGCCCCTGCCGGACCAGTCTCCCTGAACCCGGCTGAAATCACGATCAGTCCCTTTACCCCTTTTTTTGCCGCCTCCCTTGCCACGGCAGGGGTGGATGCTGCCGGAACAATAATAACTGCCAGGTCCACCGGATCAGGGATATCAGAGATAGACGGATAAGCCCTCACCCCGCAGACCGATTTCGCTTTCAGGTTTACAGGATAGAGAATACCGGAAAAATCTCCCTGAAGAAGGTTTTTAAAAACAGCAAGACCTACACTTTCAGGTCGGTTTGATGCGCCGATGACCGCCACGGTTGAAGGACAAAAGATGACGTCCAGCCCTTCGGGGAATGAGGATTCCCTCTGTTTGCAGGAGTTAAAATCAGGAGACAAAGGAGATGCTGTCATTAGTTATCACCGTTATTCATTGTCAATTTACCCTTTTCCGGGTTTGTCCGGGCCATTGATTGCAGGGCCGCGCACCATGTCATGTACTGTTAAAAAATAGATACTTTCATATAGCCAGGTGATCTGATATGGGTCTGCTTTTGGTTGAATAGCTTAATGTTAGCATGAGAAATGAAAAAACTCAACAACGCTACCCGGCGGAAGGGTTCTTCCTGTTTTAATCCCCGCATCATGATATGGTAGCGCCCTGAAACCTGGGCTGGATTTGTAAATTTAATGGTTTGCAACTTCTGATTGCATCCTACTGTGTTGAGCAAAAATCATGGTTTCACATCAAAGAAACTGAATACTATTACAAAAAATCATTTATAATACTACAATATAAAATAGTGGGGGGCATGGCATGAGCACCGCAACGAAACTTCATCAAGTA
>JAYWMP010000124.1:0-5034 GCA_035873255.1 Nitrospirota bacterium | reverse complement strand
GCCATTCCGGGACTTCTTTTTTATAATGTATGCTTATTTATGAAAGCAAAAGTTTCTATAATCGGAGCAGGTAATGTCGGTGCTACAGCCGCGCAGCTTATCGCGTATGAAGGTATCGCCGATATCGTGCTGTTCGACATCATTGAAGGTATGCCGCAGGGAAAGGCCCTCGATATTATGCAGGCCTGCCCTCTCTGGGAATCTTCCGTTAAGGTAAAAGGTACAAATAATTACAGCGATACAGCGGGTTCCGACGTTGTTGTTATAACGTCAGGTCTGCCGCGTAAGCCGGGTATGAGCAGAGACGACCTTCTGCATGCGAATGCAGAAATCGTAAAAAGTGTCGCGGAGGAAACGTCAGGACTTTCTCCGGACAGTACTGTCATCGTTGTATCAAACCCCATGGATTTAATGACTTATATCGTATGGAAAGTCTCCGGATTTGAGCCACACAGGGTTGCCGGGATGGGAGGCGTGCTGGATTCAGCGAGATTAAGGACATTTGTTTCGATGGAACTGGGAGTCTCACCGGATGATGTGGAGGCGATAGTTTTTGGCGGGCATGGAGACCAGATGGTGCTGCTTCCAGGATTAATAACTGTTAAGGGGATACCCATCACTAAACTGATCAGCGAAAACCGGGTCGATGAGCTTATACACAGGACCAGGCATGGAGGAGCTGAAATAGTATCGTTGCTTAAGACCGGAAGCGCATATTACGCCCCTGCCGCGTCGGTATTGCAGATGGTCAGGGCGATAGTTCATAACGAGCAACGTGTGTTATCATGCTCCGCATACCTCGACGGCGAATACGGAACCAGCGGTCTTTTCCTCGGGGTACCAGTGATTCTCGGGGAAAAAGGTATCGAGAAGATTATAGAACTCGAACTCACGGACGAAGAGAAAGCGCATTTCAATCATTCCGCAGCTTCAGTAAAAGCCCTGCTTGATAAAATCAAAATATAAAAAACCTGGAGGAGAAAGTGGAGAGAACATTATCGATCATAAAGCCTGACGGCGTTAAGAAAAATATTATAGGAGAAGTTGTAAAGAGATTTGAAGATAAGGACATGAGAATTGTCGGATTAAAAAAAATAGTACTCTCGAAAAGGGACGCCCGGAATTTTTATATTGTCCATAAGGAAAGACCTTTCTACGACAGCCTTACTGAATTCATGTCGGAAGGACCGGTTGTCGTGATAGTTATTGAAGGTGAAAACGTCATTTCCAGAGTCAGGGAAATCATGGGCGCCACAAATCCCAAAGAAGCCGCTCCCGGGACGATCAGAGCTGACTTCGCTTCTGACATCGAACATAATATTGTTCATGGATCGGATTCCGGTGAGTCCGCCTCCTATGAAATTCCTTTCTTCTTTTCAGCAATGGAACTCAGTTAAGACCTGACTTTATATGCGCGTAAAAGTCATTAATAATTGCAGGCGGGATTGACGGAAAATCCTGTCTCATTACTCTTGCCTCCCCCCTTCCCAAAGATCAATCCGCCTGGTTATGGGTCCTCTTAATTCCTGTTTTTTCAGCGTGTTACGGCTGATTGATGGTAAACTTACCGTTGCGTCCGGGGATGCTGCGGACATAACGTTTATTGACAACAGAATATAAAAGACAGTATTATGATATTAAGAGATAGAAGGTACTATATGAGGAGATAAAGATGTTTGAAAAATTCACTGAAAGAGGCAGAAAAGTAATAATTTTCACCAAGGAAGAAGCTGAAAAACGTCAAAACGATTACCTCGGCACTGAACACCTTATTCTCGCTATTCTGAGAGAAGATGATGGACTGCCTGTAGCCATCCTGAAAAAAATGGGTCTCTCCATCGAGGAACTGAGAATGGAGATAGAGAGAAACCTTCCAGCGGGCATGAACATACTGACTTTTGGAGATATACCTTTTACCCCCCGCGCAAAAAAGGTGCTGGAACTGGCGGTTGAAGAGGCAAGACTTCTCGGCCATAATTATATCGGAAGCGAACATCTGTTATTAGGACTCGTAAGAGAAGATGAAGGCATCGCCGGAAAAATTTTGCGCAACCTCGGCGCAAACCTTCTCGGTGCGAGACAACTGACAATAAACCTGTCCATGAAATCATACGCACATGTCCGGGAAAAACGAAGTTCTACTCCGGCGCTTGATGAGTTCGGGAGGGACCTGACACTGATGGCGAAAGAGAATCAACTCGACCCCGTCATCGGCAGAGAAGATGAGATAGAAAGAGTCCTTCAGGTGCTGGGAAGAAGGATTAAAAATAATCCGGCCATTATCGGAGAGCCCGGAGTCGGCAAAACAGCGATAGTTGAAGGTCTCTGCCAGAGGATTATATGCGGCAATGTGCCGGAAAGCCTGCTGAACAAGAGGATAGTTTCACTGGATCTGGGCGCTCTTATCGCCGGCACTAAATACCGGGGACAGTTTGAAGAAAGGCTCAAGATCGTTATGAAGGAGATAGTCCAGGCCAATAACGTCATACTGTTTATCGATGAATTACATACATTGATAGGCGCCGGCGCCGCGGAAGGCTCCATAGACGCCTCAAGCATGCTGAAGCCCGCACTTTCAAGGGGCGAGATGCAGTGCATAGGCGCTACCACGCCGGATGAATACAGAAAATACATCGAAAAAGACAGGGCTCTTGAAAGAAGATTCCAGACTATAAATATTCAGCCGCCTGACATAGATAATACCATTGAAATACTTAACGGGCTGAAATCGAGATATGAATCCCACCACAAGGTAAAGATCAGCTTCGAGGCCATAAAGGCGTCGGCAAGGCTGTCCGACAGATACCTGCCGGACAGATTTCTGCCTGACAAGGCTATAGATGTTATTGATGAAACAGGTTCGAGGATAAAGCTGAAACGGTTTACTCCCCCTACCGAGTTGAACGAGATCGAGTTTAAACTGAACAGGCTGGCTAAAGAAAAAAATTTGTACATAAAACTGCATGATCCCGACAAAGCCTTTCCTATAAAGGAGGAAGAGGCAAAATACAGAGAGATTTTTGAAAAAACACATAAACTCTGGCGTGACAGTATGGTCAATGAGATTCCTGTTTTAAAAGAAGATGATATTGCATATACGGTAGCTAAGATGACTGGCATTCCAGTAGTAAAAATCGAGGAAAATGAGTCGGCGAAACTCCTGAAGATGGAAGAGGAGCTTCATAAGAGGATCGCTGCGCAGGAAGAGGCCGTCAAAGCAGTCTCCAGGTCATTAAGAAGGTCAAGGTCGGGATTAAAAAGCAGTAAAAAGCCGATCGGGTCTTTCTTTTTCCTCGGGCCGACCGGTGTTGGGAAGACGGAACTGGCAAAGACACTCGCGAGCTACCTGTTTAACGATGAAAATTCCCTGATAAAAATCGATATGTCGGAATATGTGGAAAGATTCAATGTTTCCAGGCTTACAGGCGCACCGCCTGGATATGTCGGTTTTGAAGAAGGCGGGCAACTTACAGAAAAGGTACGTAAAAGGCCCTACTCTGTCGTGCTCTTTGACGAAATAGAAAAGGCGCACCCCGATGTATTCAATATACTGCTGCAGGTGCTTGATGAAGGAGTTCTTACCGACAGCTATGGCAGAAGAGTCGATTTCAGGAATACCGTAATCATCATGACATCCAATGTCGGGTCGCGGATTATCGAAAAATCAACTCCACTGGGGTTCCAGAGACTTGAAACCGATTTCCATTATGACAAAATAAAGGAAAACGTGCTTAGTGAACTGAAGAAGTTGTTTAACCCGGAGTTCTTAAACCGTATTGATGAGACCGTTGTGTTTCATCCTCTTGAGAAAAAGCATCTTTTCTCGATAATCGACATGCTGATAAATGAAACCAATCAGATGCTGATCGAACAGGAGCTCGTACTTGATGTATCACAGGAAGTCAAGGAATGGATACTGGAAAATTATTATAAGCCCCTTTACGGCGCAAGACCGATGAGAAGGGCCATCCAGAAGGTTATTGAAGATCCTTTGTCTGAAGAGATTCTCAGGGGGAAATTCAAGGGCGCCAATATCATAAAAGTTTTAATGGAATCAGGAACTCCCGTATTTGTTGCTGCGGAAGAGGCGTCTATGCTTTCAGGCGTTAATTAGAGTCTGCCCATAACTTACCGTGAGGCTGAAAAGTCGTCATTCCCATCAGGCTTGTCCCGGCAGGCAGTAAGCCGGGAACGGGAATGCGGTTAATCCTTCGTTCAATTATTAATAAAATAAAAGCTCATCGCGTAAGAGAGTTATTGAAATAGAATTTAAAGGAATTGAGTAATGAAAAAAATTTTACTATTATCGCTTTTCGTGATCAGTGCGATGCTTGTAATCTTCAACGAGAAGCAAAACCAGCCGGAACAGGCAGTGTCGGAAGGACTGTATGCGCCGGATTTTGAGGTTTCAGACACTTCAGCCGGAGATAAGGTCTCCCTCCCGGAACTTAAAGGTAAAGTGATATTCCTGCATTTCTGGGCTTCCTGGTGTGACTCCTGCAAGGGAGAGATGCCTTCGATTGAGGCACTTTACAGAAAAATGACTGACAATGATAATTTTCGGATGATAACAGTTATTTACAAGGATGATACGGAAAGCGCCGTGAAATTTATGAGTGCGAATGGATATTCCTTTCCGGTTTATTCTGATCCAAAGGGTAAGGCGTCAAAAAATTACAGAGTAACGGGCGTTCCCGAAACTTTTATAATCGATAAAAAGGGAATAATAAAGAGACGCGCAATCGGCGCCGACGAATGGAGCTCCCCGGCTAACAACCGTTTTATAGGCAATCTCTTAAGCGAATAATGGGTAACCCGAGACAGCCGGAAAAGGCTGTTGTTTTTATAGCCGCACTCTTTGCAAGGCAGGAAATTTTTGACGATGCGCTAAGAGTCCTGGGGAATCAATTTGGAAATATTTTATACAAAAGCCCCACCCTTCCCTGGGATTCAACTTCATTCTACTGAAAAGAGTTAGGCGCGCCTATTTACAGAAGCTTTGTCTTCTTCGATAAAATCATCGACTCTTCTACC
>JAYWMP010000121.1:0-2140 GCA_035873255.1 Nitrospirota bacterium | reverse complement strand
ATCAAAAGTGGTTTTTGTCCTGAAACCCAATATTTTTTCAGCCTTTTCAGTAGATGATATATGATTCTGGACCTGGCCGAATCTGTCTTCCATGAAAGTCAGATATCTCTCATCAAGACCGAATATTTCGATGACTTTCTTTGCGATTTCAAGAACACTTATGCTTATGCCGGTGCCGATATTGAACGCTTCGCCCTTTACTTTACTGATTGGACAATGTATCGCCCTGTCTATGGCCTCTGCTGTATCATCGACGAATATCCAGTCCCTGGCGGCGGAACCGTCGCCGTGTATGGAGAGAGGCTCTTTCAGCAGAGCGCTTGTTATAAACCTCGGGATTGCTTTTTCGAGATGCTGATATGGGCCGTAATTGTTGAAGGGCCTTATTATTACCCCTGGGATGTCGTAGGAATTTATATATGAATAGACCAGCCTGTCGGCGCCTGCCTTAGCCGCGGCGTAAGGGCTGGTCGGGTTTAGCGGATGTCCTTCATCCATAGGCTCGAAAAGGGCTGTTCCGTAAACCTCTGAAGTCGAAATATGGATAAATCTTTCGATGCCATCCAGATGTTTCAGTATTGCATTGGCGATTGATTGTGTCCCCAGTACATCCGTTATAAAGAAGACCCTGTTAAGGTATAACGAACGCGCTACATGTGTTTCAGCCGCAAAATGTACAACTATCTGTGACCTTTCGACGATATCGGCTACCATATCGATATTGTTCAGATTGCCGTACCAGAACTCGAATCTTTTGGAATCCCTGATTTCGCGTGGTATGTTCTCGATATTGCCGGCATATGTCAGGGCGTCAAGGACAATAATCCTGTAATCCGGATATTTATTAAATATATGCCGTATAAAATTACTGCCGATAAACCCGGCGCCGCCGGTAACTAGGATTGTCTTCATATAAACCTCCTGACAGTTTAATTATGCATCTCGTCTCTTAATGTCTGCACAACATACATTAATTCCTCTTTGGCCAAGGATGGATATAAAGGCAGGGATATAGTCCTTTTTCCGATTTCTTCGGCCACGGGGAAATCTCCTTCTTTATATCCGAATGTAGCCCTGTAGTATTTCAGCAAGTGGATGGGACGGTAATTTACCGCTATGCCGATCCCCCGGCTTTGAAGCGCCCATAGCAGTAAATCCCTTTTATCGGATGGTGTAAGTATAGTAAATAAATGTCTTGCGTGCTTTACATCCGGAAGAGTTTTTAAGGTCCTGACGCCCTTAAGGTCCCGCAACTCTTCTTCATAGAGGTCCCACAGAACATTTCTTTTCCGCCAGAGGCCTTCAATCCGTTCAAGCTGGCCGATAAGGAGCGCGGCCTGAATGTTGTCCATGTTATATTTCCAGCCGGGAAGCGGCATGTCCCAATGCCTGTAATGTTTTGTGTATCTCTCGGATGCCCCTTTGTCGATCCCATGGAGCCTGAGCATCCTGAATGTCTCCGCCAGGTCAATATTGTCCGTGCTTACCGCGCCGCCCTCACCGGACGTTATATTCTTTGTGGCATAGAAACTGAAACATACAGTGTCCGAAATCCCTCCAACCCTGACGCCGTCCCTGGATGCCTCTATCGCGTGTGCGGCATCTTCGATGATTTTCAGGTTGTATTTACCTGCTAACTCCCTGATCTTTTTCATGTCACACATCTGGCCGTACAGGTGCACGGGAATTATCGCCCTGGTCTTATCATTGATTGCCGCTTCAATGAGTTCAGCGTTCAGGTTGCCTGTTTCTTCTTCAACATCCGCGAATACCGGTTTTGCCCCGGCATGGAGGATTGCGTTGGCAGTCGCGCAGAAGCTCATTGGTGTTGTAATAACCTCATCTCCGGCGCCTATCCCGAGAGCAACAAGGCTGAGATGAAGGGCTGCCGTGCAACTTGTAAGTCCAGCCGTGGATGACAGGCCGATATGCCCTGAAAACTTCCTCTCGAACTCCTCAACCTCTTCGCCCGTGGTCAGGAATATTGATCTCAGAACACTGTTTACGCGTTCTATGTCCCTTTCGTCAATACAATGTCTGAAGAACTCTATCTTTTTCATTGAAAATATTATAGAATTCCTTTAAAGAAAATGATATCAATTTTGCAAACAATAATGGTCGAAAAGTTAGATAAAATAAA
>JAYWMP010000114.1:0-4784 GCA_035873255.1 Nitrospirota bacterium | reverse complement strand
ATCCTCCTTTTCGCTTTCCTGTTAATTACTAATGCACTATCCATGCCAGCCATAACTGTTTGATTTTGCTGGAATCTTATCCACGAACAGTCCGCATTAACGCAAATCCTTTTGCAGTTCCGCGAAAAAAAGAAGGGCGGGGGCCGCTTACAGCAAAATCTGACTGTTTCGTTGTATTTTTCAGGATATCTCACGGGAGCCAGAGGTGTCCGGTCAAAAATGTTATAACATTGAAGATAAATTGTAGCTTAAATGTAGTATAATTGAGTAAAAGAACAATTCTGGAAAAGTTGATTACAAAAAAGGAGATAAGATGAAATTCATTACTGTCAGGGACTTACGCCTCAACCCAGGGCAGGTATGGAAGGCGGCAAGGAAAGAAAAAGACTTGGTTATAACCGCGAATGGCCGACCGGTAGCTATCTTAACAGGGGTTACTGAAGACACGCTTGAAGAAGAATTAGAAGTCATCCAAAGGGCACGCGCTTTAAGAGCGTTGGATACACTCCACAGAGACTCTGTGAAAAAAGGGACTCACAGGCTCACAGGCGAAGAAATTCAACGGGAGATTGACAGCGTGAGAAAAGGAAAAAAGGTTTGAAAATTGTTCTGGATACAAATGTCCTTGTTTCCGCTATCCTGAAACCCGGAAGCAATCCGGCCAGAATGTTGCGATTAATACTTCAAGGAGATATTTATATAGTCGTTAACTCGCATATACTGGCAGAGTATTATGAGATATTGAGGCGACCAAAATTCAATCTGGATATTGATTTCGTTGAAGTAGTTCTTGAGTTCATCCGTACAAAAGGTATAAATGCTCCGGCCTTGGCTGAAACATTTTTCCTTCCCGACAGCACTGATGAGCCTTTCCTTGAAGCTGCCCTGGCTGCCAGGGCGGATGCTCTCATTACCGGAAACATTAAACACTTTCCCAAAAAATCCTGCAAAGGTCAAAATGTGGTCTCTACTATAAATTTTTTGAACGAATTAGGTCAGTGACACGGTTTTATTTCAACCAGTGAAAACATCAGGATGCCGGAAGGTGTTGAAAATCAGATTTTGCCTATAAAACCGCCCTGTCTGCCCGTGATACCTTTCGAATATCTGTAAGAATAGTACCTGTCGGGATGGCAGAACGTGCATTCGTCGTAGACCCTGATATTCGACTCAGGCACACCCAGGGACAGGGCCTGGTATTTATTCGCCGAGGGAAGATCAAGACGATGTTTACCCTCTTTCAACATATAGTACTCCCCCTCCCCTGTCTCCCGCCTGACCGCCCTTACGACATCGGAATCAACGGTATAACAGCACGATTTTATGCACGGGCCTATCGCAATCAAAAAATTTTCCGGGCCGCATATAAACCGGTCCATAATGGATTGAACGGTTTTTCTTAATATCCCCGCCGCGGTCCCTCTCCATCCCGCATGCACCACGCCGATAACTCCGCTCTCTTTTTCATATATCAGGACAGGCGCACAATCCGCTGTCCGCACGCCGATCAGTATGCCTTTCTCCTTTGTTATGACGGCATCCGCGATCGTGGGTTCAGGTGAGGGGCCGACCAGGAGAACTTTATCTGTATGCTGCTGCACCGGCATATAGATGTTCTCTTTGTTTATTTTAAGAATCCGGCTGATTTTATCAGTATCAGCGCCCGGGTCTTTACCTGTAAAAAAAGCCGTGACATGGTCTTTGAAGATGTCAGGAAAGAGGACTCCGCGCATTATTTATCATGAAGAGCGGAAAAAGCGTTCGGCAGCATCCCGATTATGTCCGACGCAATGAGAGAATGCATCCCTTTTTCCGAAGCCGCCATATCGCCGGCAAGCCCGTGCAGATAGATTCCAAGCAGGGATGAATCAACAGGATTCAGGCACTGTCCAAGAAAAGCCGCTATGATACCCGTCAATACGTCTCCAGCCCCGGCCGTGGCCATTCCCGGGTTCCCCGTTGTATTTATGAAGACCTTTCCATCAGGCTCTGAAAATACCGTGGGAGCGCCTTTGAGCACGAGATATGCGCCGGTCTCCATGGAGAATGATTTGGCCGTATTTATTATATCCGTTTTTATCTCCGCCCTCCGGCTGGATTCTTCCGGCCCGCCGGACTTCCGCCCTTTGAGCAGTCTTGCCATCTCACCCGCGTGAGGGGTAAGGATGACGGGAGACTTTACATTTTTCAGAAGGTCTGTCTCTCCGGAAATCGAATTTATTGCGTCGGCATCCATCACCATGGGCACTGTTATTATGCCAAGAAGTTTTTTTAAGAGGTTCCTTATGTTTTCGTCAGACGTCAGACCCGGGCCGATCGCGAGTACATCCGCCCTTTCATAGAGAAACTCCATAATACCCGCACATGCCTCTACTGAAAGCGTTCCGTTTCCGGTGTCCCGAAGGGGCAGCACCATCTCTTCCGTCACTTTCGCCTGAAAAACATCAACCAGACTTTCGGGAACACCTATCGTGACCATGCCCGCGCCGGACCTGAGGCATGCCCTGGCAGTCATGATGGCCGCACCGGTCTTGCCTCTCGAGCCGGCGACAACCAGCACATGTCCGTAATCACCCTTGTGAGAATATTTCGACCTTTCAGGCAGCAGTACGGCCGCGTCCGTCTTTTCGATGGTCTGAAGATCAAGCTCATCTGATTTCAGTAATGCTTCGGGAAAACCTATGTCTTCAATGAACAGCCTGCCTGTAAATTCGGCGCCCGGGTGGACCAGGTGGCCTCTCTTTGGAAGCCCGAAGGTTACAGTATAATCCGCCCTGACGGCTTCGCCCATTACCCTGGCGTTATCCGAAGATATACCTGAAGGGATGTCAACTGAAATAACCTCGGCATCCGACCGGTTCAGGAACGATATCAGATCGGATATTGGAGAAGTTACAGGCTTGTTTATGCCGGTACCGAGGATGGCGTCAACAACAACTGCATTCCGCAGGTCTCCTTCGCTTATTGAGGTCCTGAATTCTACCGGGACCCTGAACTGCCTTGCTGTTTTGTACTGCGCCAGGCAATCGGGACCCAGCCCCTCCTGCCGTCTCATCATCATCAGGACCTTGACGTCCCATCCCCATTCAAAAAGATTTCTCGCGGCAACAAGACCGTCGCCGCCATTGTTTCCACCGCCGGAAAGCACAATCACCCTTTTTTCAGCAAAAAGCTCCCTGACTTTGTTGGCGACCGCAAGCCCGGCCCGCTCCATAAGCACAGACCCGGCGATTCCGTATTCCCCGATCGTCTTCCTGTCGATATCGCGCATCTCTTCAGCAGTAACGACTTTCATAACGAACCTTCAAGTATTACGCAGGCAACCCCATACTCTTTTTCATGGCTCAGACTCAGATGCGCGCACCTGATCGATTTTTTCTCAAAAAAGGCTTCAAGCATTCCGCTGACTTTAATAAACGGACGTCCGCTGTCATAATTCATGATCTCTATGTCCTTAAAAGCGACCGGGACCCCGGAGCCTATCGCCTTGATCATGGCCTCTTTTGCGGCGAATCTTACAGAGAGTGAGAGATAAGGTTCTTTTTTTGCGTAACAATAAGCTATCTCGTTTTTCGTAAATACCTTTTTGAGAAACTTCTCTCCCCATTTTTCGGCGACTGTCTTCAGCCTGTCGATTTTTATAATATCTATTCCGATTCCGTATATCATAACGAGGACAGTTTTATTGCAAGTTGAATTTTTTGGGCTGGATAAATTGAAATTCTATCGACCGCATCCGTGGTTTATCAGTTCTTTCATTTCTCTGACGGCCCGTTCCATGCCGACAAGCACGGCCCTTGATATTATACTGTGTCCGATATAAAGGCCGCTGATCCCGTCTATCTCAGCGATCCTGGAGACATTAATATAATTCAGGCCGTGTCCAGCATTGGCTTTCAGCCCGATATCAATGGCTTTTGCAACGGATTTAATCACCCTCAACAGCTCCTTTTCCTGTTTCGCGCCCTTTTCATTTGAATAGCTTCCCGTATGAATTTCGACCATATCGGCCCCTGTCTCTTTTGATATTTCTATATCTTCTTCAGAGGGATTTATAAAGAGACTGACCGTAATTCCGCTGTCTTTGAGAGTTTTTATCGCATTTTTAATCGACTTTCGGCTTTTCCTCATGTCCAGCCCGCCCTCGGTTGTGAGTTCATTTCTTTTTTCGGGCACGAGAGTAACCATGTCGGGACGCCTTTTTACCGCTATTTTCACTATCTCTTTTGTCGCGGCCATCTCGAGATTAAGCTCGACGGGAACGAAACTCTTTAATAAATCAAGGTCCCTGTCATTTATATGCCTCCGGTCCTCTCTCAAATGGACCGTAATGCCGTCAGCGCCTCCCAGTATCGCCAGCGTCGCGGCCATAACCGGCTCAGGCTCTACGCCAAGCCTCGCCTGCCTGAGTGTTGCTATGTGATCGACATTAACTCCAAGAATCATAATTTCTCCATAAGGTGAGTGGGATTTCAGGGCACTACAGTTACATCCATGACCGATGAGACAATAATGTATATCTTGATATTATTGGAATTCATATCCGCTGGAACAAGAAAGAATCCCTTTTTGTTTTTATCCTGCTTTGAAAGGAAAAACCCCTTTTCCCATGGAATTTCACCATCCAGAAAACCTACCAGGGACTCATTATCCTTGAATTTTATAAATACCTTTTTGCCCGCGGGCTTGCGTATTCCATAGGATTTTTTCTCTTTAAGTTCACGGTCTCCCTCAAAAGTCCTGACAAAGAAGATCGCCTTCACTTCATCAGGATTAACCGTTAC
>JAYWMP010000079.1:0-15742 GCA_035873255.1 Nitrospirota bacterium | reverse complement strand
GCAAAGATGACATATTGAAAATAACTGTTTATGACAATCCTGATCTTGACACAACCGCAAGGATCAGCAGCAACGGGGTGATTAATTTTCCTCTGATAGGCAATATAAATGTGGCGGGGATGACGGTATCCCAGATTTCCCGGAAGATGTCGGATCTTCTTGCCGATGGATACATCGTCAACCCCCACGTGGCTGTATTCATTGAAGAGTTCAGGAGCAAAAAAACCGTCATCATGGGACAGATAAAAAATCCCGGCATTTACGAACTTCATGGAGAAACAACATTTCTTGAGTTCCTTTCAAAGGCGGGCGGCCTGACAAAAGAAGCTGGAGATAAAGCAATAATAAAAAGAAGGCCCGGACAGGCCGGCGGTGATGGAAACAGAATAGTTATCGACCTGAAAAAGCTCATAGAAGACGGAGACACGTCACTGGATACGCCGATAATGGACGGTGATAACATCTATATCGGGAAGGCCGGCCTGCTTTATGTTACAGGGGAGGTGAAGAAGCCTGACGCGTACAGATACGAGCCGGGATCAACCGTTATCAAGTCCATTACAAAAGCAGGCGGATTTACCGATATAGCATCAAGGGGAAGGGTCAAAATCTTAAGAAAGACAGAGGGGAAGGAAGAAGTTATCAAAAGGGCAAAAATGGATGAGCCGGTCCTTCCCGATGACATTATCATCGTTCCCGAGAGTTTCTTCTGAGACATGGAAGAAAGAGAGATACATTTAAGAGAATATTACAGGGTAATAGTAAAAAGAAGGTATACCTTTCTTACTATATTCATAGCGTTATTTGTAATTACCGTAATAGCAACGTTCTCGGCCACACCGGTTTACGAGGCGACAACAAAGGTGCTGATACAGAAACCCAAGCCCAGTAACCTGGCGGAAATTTATTATGTCCCTTATGACCCTGACTTCTATAACACACAATATCAACTCATAAAGAGCCGTTCTGTTGCGGAGAGGGTCGTCAACATGCTTTCTCTCGACACAAAGGAAGAGGACTATTTCCCGAGCAAAGATAAGGGCCCCGGTATAATTCATGGAACAGTCAGGTGGTTCGGGAAAATATTTTCCGTGATTTTAAACGTAACAGGGATCTCGAAACCGGAGCATGACACCGGAAACAGAGGGGAGATTAAATCAAAGGAAAAGGAGTCTGCTTCCGACCGGCTCGCTCGGATGATAAGCGGATCGATCACGATAAACCCAATAAAAAACAGCACGCTTGTCAATATCAGCTATATGTCCACTAATCCCGAATTCGCCACATTGATCGTAAATTCAGTAGCGAAGGCATACATGGATGATATCCTTGAGATGAATATAAGCACCTCCAGACACGCGATCAGCTGGCTGACGGAGAAGGCCGACAAAGAGAGGGCGAAACTCGAAGAGTCGGAAAACGCCTTGCAGAAATACATGGAGAAGAACGATATCGTCACACTTGAGAACAGGCTCGCACTGGTGCCCGAGAAACTCACTGAAGTCGCCTCTAAAATCGCCAGGGCTGAAACGGACAGGAAAGAGATGGAAACGCTTTATACCACGGTAAAAGAGATGTCCCTGGACCTCGAAAATGTCGGGACCATCCCCGCGGTCGCGTCCGACCCGACAGTCCAGGAGTTAAGGATGCGGATACTGAAGGCTGAACAGAATATTATCGAAATGTCAAAGAAATTTGGACGGAAACATCCCGTCATGATAACGGCGATGGGAGACCTCAAGATATTAAATGAAAAAAAGACGGAGGAGATCAGGAGAGTTATCGAGACGATAAAAAACAGGTATGAGCTGGCCAGGGCCAACGAGGAAAACTTCCGTAAAATGGCGGACAGGACCAAAACAGAGACACTGGAGCTCAACCAGAAATTCATACAGTACAATGCATTAAAGAGGGAGGTCGAGACCAATAAACAGCTTTTTGATGTGATTATCAGGAAAATCAAGGAGCATAACATCACCCAGGATATCCGCACCGTGGATGTATGGGTCGTAGAGAAAGCAACAATGCCCGAGTTTCCGGTCAAACCGAACAAACCTCTGAACACCTTGCTGGGCCTGATTATCGGACTGATGGGAGGGACAGGCATGGTATTCTTCCTGGAATATCTGGACAATACAGTCAAGTCCCCCGAGGATATAGACAGACGGCTCGGCGTGCCTGTGCTCGGGATGGTCATGCTTTTAAGGTCACGCAAAAAAAATATCGACGGTATTGTCACGAGAGAACCTCAATCCGCTATCGCCGAAAGCTACAAGGGGATAAGGACAGCCATTCTCCTTTCATCGGCCGACAAACCTCCTGAAAATATACTCGTCACAAGCACAACTATCGGCGAAGGAAAGACCACCACCGCCTGTAACCTTGCCATGACGATCGCCCTTGCGGACCACTCCGTCCTGCTCATTGACGGTGATTTGAGGAGACCACGCATTCATGAAATATTCGGGCTGGATAATTCGAAGGGGTTAAGCACATACCTGGCGGGAGTATCCGATCTCAATATCATCTCTGTCGGGACGATTCCGGAACCCGGCAACCTGAGTATATTACCTTCGGGCCCGGTCCCACCCAATCCTTCGGAACTATTAAGCTCCAACAGAATGGAGAACCTGCTTAAAGTCATTAATGAGCGGTTTGATATTATCATCTGGGATTCTTCGCCGCTGCTGTCTGTAACAGACAGTCTTATTTTAAGCAAGCTGCTTGACGGGACTATAATGATCACAAAGGCCGGCGGCACCACATTCGAAAACCTGAGCAGGGGACTGAAATCATTGCATGATATGGAATCGAATCTGCTTGGTATTGTGATTAACCGCGTCGACATGAAACAGGGCGGATACTATTACGGGTATAATAATGGCTATGATTCATCAGAGGAAACGTCCGGATAGCAGACTCCGTACATTCATTCATTCCTGCTGTCTCTCCGGAATGAAACCTGCGGCAACAGAGATCCCGGAGGAAGGGAAAAAGCCTTGATGGCAAAACCCGGCTATGGGCTTTTCATATTCACATTAATCTTCCCGCCCCTTGCATTCGGCGCCGTCGAACAATGGTATCTGACTCTGATGGAAACCTCAGCTATTCTCGCGGTATCACTCATTTTATTAAAAAACCGGGGGGGCAAAAGAGACTATCCTTTTTATGAGGTCCCGGGGATTATACCCCTGATGCTCCTCCTTGCCTATATATTAATACAGGCGATCCCTCTTCCTTCAGTCATCGTAAAATTTATTTCACCCGGGACATACACCCTGTACAAGGAGACAGTCGGAATAACCGGGCCCGTATCCTGGATCACTATATCGATAAACCAGAAGGCGACCCTGATGGAGTTTTTCAGAATAACCGCCTATGCGGCGTTTTATGTCCTTACAATACAGTTGCTGTCGGAAAAAAAGGCATTAAAGAAGACTGTCGCACTGACAGTAATATTTATGGCCCTCCTCTCTTTCCTTGGGATTATGCAGCATATACTCTCAAACAACCGGATATTCTGGGTCAGGGAATTGACCTGGGGAGGAACGCCCTTCGGCCCTTATGTAAACAGGAACCATTATGCCGGACTTATGGGCATGATGTTTCCTGTGGTTTTATGCCTCTTTCCTGTATATAAACCAAAGTTTATATACAGGTCCCTCCGTGATAATATGTCCGCTATTTTCGATCAGCAGGGGACAAATACTTACATACTTCTCGGTTTATCAGCGATACTGATCGCGACATCCATATTTTTGAGCCTCTCGAGGGGCGGAATAATAAGCCTGGGTTGTTCGATGATATTCATAGGAATAATAATCACCAGGAGGAAGAAAAAGACCGGTATCTTAATTCTGTTGATATTGATACTGATACTGTATTCCGTTGGATGGTTTGGGTGGAACCCGATATTCGAAAGGTTTGACTCAATACGGGACGCACAGGTCGATATATCCGGGATGAGACTCCAGCTATGGCGGGACAGTATTAATATCATCAGGGATTTTCCGCTGACAGGCGCCGGGTTCGGAACTTTCATTAATATATATCCGAAATACCGCACCCTGATTGACGACCGGATAGCCGCTCATGCCCACAACGATTACCTGGAACTCCTGGCAGACGGCGGCATCATCGCGGTTCTGCTTTCCGGCTGGTTTTTGTTCGCAGTAATATACGGATCATACAGGGCGGCATCCCTCAAAAGGCGGGACACCTATTCAAAATATCTTTTCATTGGAAGTCTTGGCGGTATGGTCTATATCCTTATTCACAGCTTTGTTGATTTCAACCTGCATATAGGAGCGAATGGACTCTATTTTTTCTTCCTCGCCGGCCTCGCCGTCGCTTCCGCCAACACAAACCAGGGAGAGAGGAAAAAGGCCGGCCAGCCTGAGAAGGCAAATTCTCCATTACTTAAACAGGCAGGGGTGGTGGCTGTAATTATCCTGATCGCCGGTCTGATTTTTAATCTCGGCGTCCTCAGGGCCAAAACCGGGTTCGCATTAATTGAGGCTAAAAAAACCGGTACGGACATCCCGGCGGATGAGGCCGTGGAAATTCGAAACATAGCATACAGGTCAACCGTGCTTGACCCCCTGGAGGCAAGGTACCATTATGCCGTCGCAAACATGGACTGGCTTCTTTCGGACAAGACCGGGGCCTTAAGCCGCTACAAAAAATCCGTACGGCTGAATCCAACCAATGGAGGGTATCTGCAGACGCTCGGACTTGTTATGTCGGACAGAAAGCTATACGATAAGGCGGAGAGGCTGCTCCAATCCGGTATCAGGTTCGATAGAAGCAACCCTGCAGGATACCGCATGTATGTTTTGTGGCTGCTGTCCAGGAATAAAAAGGAACGAAGCATTAATTACATAAAAAACGCCATATCCCTGGAACCGGGGAAGACAAAGGAATATATCACTATAATGGTCCTGAACGGGTTCAGTGACGACGAAATTCAGCGCGCCATGCCTGAAAAGGCTGAGCCATATATCAACTTCGCGGATTACCTGAATAATACCGGCAGTGATTATATGGCCGGGGAGTTATACCGCAATGCATTAGTATACGCAGTGGATGAAAAAGAAGTCAGTCCCTCATTATTTTTGAATATCTATAAATATTACAGGGACAGGGGCCTATACGGCGACGCACTTACGGCAATGAAGCAGGCCGTGCGGAAATTCCCCGGTAATGCCGGCATAAGATTAACGGCGGCGGCGGCCTATGAGAAGTCGGGGTTGCTGAATAAAGCAATCGGGGAATACAGGGAAGCACTGATCATCGCCCCGCATAACAGGACCGCAAAGAAGAGGCTTAAGGAGCTCACCGGCGGATAGTTATTTATATCGGCACAGTAAAAAAACTGTTACTATCTGTAAAATATACTGTTATTAAAACATATAAGGAGGAGATATGAAGTATCAGGTTGGAAGGCCGGGAAGAATCGTTGTCGTAAGGTTTGAAGACCGGGACGAGGTGATCGGGAATCTGGTGGATATTGTCAAAAAAGAAGATATCGGGTCCGCTGTATTTTATCTTATAGGAGGGATGCGGGAAGGCAGTATTGTCGCCGGCCCTGAAAAGGATGAATTCCCGCCCGTGCCGGTATGGAGACACCTGGGCGAAAGCCATGAAGTCGTGGGGTTCGGGACCATCTTCCGGCAGGGAGATGAACCGAAAGTGCACTTTCACGGCGCGTTCGGCAAAAAAGACAGGGTAATGGTAGGATGCCTCAGGGAGAACTCGGAGACATTCCTGGTGCTTGAAGCGGTCATTATGGAAATAGACGGCGTGACCGCAAAGAGAGAGCTGGACCCTGTATCAGGCATGGTGTTGTTGAACCTGGATTGATCAGGATGCCGGTCAGCGATCGAAAAGGCAGGCGTATACGCCTGCCTCACCCGTCAATATTCAGGTCTGTGAACCCTGGGCGTTAAAGAGTTTCTTTTCCCATTCCCATGCCGTCCCGATTATATACTCGAGGTCATCGTGAGACGGTCTCCATCCAAGCTCTTTTTTGATCCTGGATGAATCCGCTACCAGCGAGGGGGGGTCGCCTTCCCGCCTGGCTGTCTCTATCGCCTTAAAATCTCTCCCTGTCACTTTCTTCACCTTGTCGACAACCTCTCTTACCGAATAACCATGCCCGTACCCGCAATTAAAGACCCTGCTTCCGCCGCCTGACGAGAGGTAATCGAGGGCAAGCATATGCGCATCTATAAGATCGTCCACATGGATATAATCCCTTATGCAGGTGCCGTCCGGCGTATCATAGTCGGTCCCGAAAATATTAAGCTGGTCCCTCAACCCCAGCGCGGCCCTCAGGGATACGGTGATCAGGTGAGTCGCATCCATGTATTTCTGTCCGATCCTCGAAAGCGGGTCAGCCCCCGCAACATTAAAATATCTCAATGAAACATACCTGAGGGCCGAGGACCGGCTGATATCCTTAAGCGCCTGCTCCACCATCAGTTTAGACGCGCCGTACGGGTTTATCGGCAGCATGGGAGTATCTTCTGAAACAGAGTCTTTTTCGGGTATGCCGTATACAGCGGCGGTCGATGAAAATATAAACTTATCAACGTTATGCCTGACGCATGCCTCAATAAGGTTCAGCGCGTTCGAGAAATTGTTTTTATAATATTTTATGGGATTTTCGACGGATTCATCCACGACGATATGGGCAGCAAAATGTAACACGGCATCAAAACTTTCCTCCCTGAACAGCCTGTCGAGTGCCTCAGTGTCGGCCAGGTCCGCGATCACAAGTCTTCCGTACAGAACAGACTCCTTATGTCCCGTGGAGAGATTATCATACACAACAATATCATGGCCCTTTTCACCCAGTGCCTTTACCATGTGGCTCCCTATGTATCCGGCTCCTCCGGTGACAAGTATCTTCATAGTAATATCCTCCTATGCTGAATATAGAGTTGAAATCCAGGCGGAACAAAAGATGTTGTTCTGATTTCCTGCTTATTATCTGTTCAGTTATCCTATGCCTGTATTATCTTTGATGATTTTATCCGGCCTGCCGCGTTTCTCGTATCGATAATGAGGCTGCCGTGCCTGACAATATATTTATAGTCATACGCCGAGTGGTCTGTTGCGATGATAAGACAATCATATCTCTTTAAATTTTTCTCTGTTAACGGGACGGATGTCATCTTGAGGTCATAGTTTCTCATCCTGTGAGTTTCAGGCACATGAGGGTCATTATAGTCTACCCTGGCGCCCCTTTCCCTGAGCAGCGTGATAAGTTTCAGTGAAGGAGATTCTCTCACATCATCGATATCTTTTTTATATGAAAGCCCGAGCACAAGCACACGGGAACCCTTGATACTTCTGCCCTTTGTATTGAGCGCTCCGGCAACCTTTTCGATCACATAGTAAGGCATGCCTGTATTGATTTCACCCGCGAGTTCGATGAACTTTGTATGGAAATCAAACTCCCTGGCCTTCCATGTCAGGTAGAAAGGATCAATGGGGATGCAGTGACCGCCGAGGCCGGGGCCGGGATAAAACGCCTGGAAACCGAACGGTTTTGTCTTTGACGCATTGATCACTTCCCAGACATTTATACCCATCCGGTCAAAACAGACCTTCAGTTCATTCACAAGCGCTATGTTCACGGCCCTGTATATATTCTCAAGCAGTTTGCTCGACTCGGCAACCTTTGTGCCGGATACCGGGACTGTCTTTACGATTATGGAGTCATACAGCGCCTTTGCAACCTTGAGGCACCGGGGAGTACAGCCTCCAACGACTTTAGGTATGGTCGAGGTAGAAAAGTCAGGGTTGTTGGGGTCCTCGCGTTCAGGCGAATAGGCAAGGGAGAAGTCCCTGCCCGCCCTCTGTCCTGTCTTCTCGAGTATCGGCTTGACAACTTCATCGGTAGTTCCCGGGAAAGTAGTGCTTTCCAGAATAATAAGATGGCCCGGACGCAGGTGCCTGCTTATCGTATCCGTCGTCTCGATCACATAAGAGATGTCCGGTTCCCTATGCTCATTTAACGGGGTCGGCACGCATATAAGCAGACAGTCAACGGTTTTTATATGAGAGAAGATATTTGTGGGCGTGAACCGCCCTGTCCGGTTCATTTCCCTGATCTTTTCGGACGGTATATGCCTGATATAACTCTTTCCCTGCTTCAGCAGGGATATCTTTTTTGTGTCGAGATCGAAACCCGTCACATTAAATCCGGCCCGGTTAAATTCGATCACGAGAGGAAGCCCCACATAGCCGAGTCCGATGATACCGACTGAAGCGGTCCGGTTCTCTATTTTACCCAGTAATTTGCTCAGATGTTCAGAAGTCCTGATCATAAGTTATCCATATTAATTAATTTACGCATATTATAAACATATAACGGATTTTTTTCCGGAAAATCGCTATACATTTCTTTTTTTAGATAAAAGCAATACAGGATTCAGGAGATAATAAAGAAAGATCTTCTTTGATCTCAAAGGGACCGCGTATCTGTACGACACCTCCTTAAGCGGCGGGAAGAACCAGCTCACCAGATACGTGACGAGTTCAGGAAGGCCTGATCGAAGGGAGGTCAATAAGAACATAATCCTGGAAAACCTGACTTTCCCTGTAAAAACATACGACTCGATCTTTTTATAAATCCACTCTTCCTTCGGTGAGAGCGTTTTCAGGCGACCGGCGATTTCAGGCGGAATCGGCGCGTCCAGAAGCTTTGACGCTAAATACAGGGAGAGCATCATCGGCTGATATATATTATACCTCTCCGAATATTCCTGTAATTTATCCCATCTCAACACGTCGCTGAAAATCCTGAGCATTTCAGCGACACCCACGATAAACTTTAGGGGGGAATACCCGTGACCGAACAGATGCATGCATGCGTAGACAAGGGTTTTTTCGGGAGACAGAACCTTATATCCACGGCCATCGAAATCTTTCTCCCTTAAATCTTCCCACCAGAAATCCCAGGGCAGATTGAAATACCTCGGTTTCCCGAGTGAGGTATGCATTTCAACAGGCTTTTTGCCGGCCTTGTGAAAAGAGACATCCTGGTAATTATCAAGCCGGAAATCATCCATGCCGGATTCACCATCATAACCTGTCTCTTTCATTGTCCCGGCCGCCCTGTGAACATCCTCTCTTTTTACCAGAATATCGATGTCCGCCGACGGATACAGGCCGATATCTCCATAGAGTTCTTCCGTCATCAGGAGACCCTTTACAGGGACCACATCAACCCCTTCTTCTTCGAGTGCAGCCACTATCCCCGCGAGTTCATTAGCCGCTGACAGGGAATCTCTAAGGTTATGGAAATATGCCGATTTCAGAATATTCAGGACATCTTCCGGCAGGTCACTGAATGAGCCGATATTTTTGTATATCAGGGGGGCCACGCCATGGACCATGGACAGATCGCAAAACCTCTTCCAGTCAATCCCCTCTTTTATAACGCGCTCCGCGGTTCCGATGATTTCAGCGGGAGGACTGACTCTTGACAACAAAAGGATAAGAGAGACGGCTCTGTCCTGTTTCATATTATCGTGTTTTATTCAATAATGGAATTCAATTTTTCTTCGACTAACGTCTTTATTCTGTTCAGTCCTTCTTCTGTCCGTGACTCAAACCTCATAACAAGGGCGGGCTGGGTATTTGAGGCCCTGATAAGCGCCCATCCGTCATCAAAGTTTATCCTGGCGCCATCGACCGTATTCAGGTCATGACCGGAAAAGACCTCTTTTATCCTCTCAATGACTGAGAACTTCAGTTTGTCGTCACAGTCAAATCTTATCTCGGGAGTGGAAAATACCGTCGGCAGGCCGCTCAGTAATCTTTTGACACTGTATGGCCGTCCATTTTTCCTGATAATTTCGAGCAGTCTGAGTGTTGCATATATCGCATCGTCATAACCGAAATACCTGTCCGCAAAGAATATATGGCCGCTCATCTCACCGGCAAAAAGGGCTTTCTCCTCTTTCATCTTCTTTTTTATCAACGAATGGCCCGTCTTCCACATTATCTGTCTGCCGCCATGTTTTTTTATGTCGTCATACATGACCTGGGAACATTTCACCTCCCCGATAATCGCGGCCCCTGGAGATTTCTTCAGTATGTCCCTCGAAAAGATTATCATCAGGCGGTCACCCCATATTATTTCACCGTCGGCATCCACAACCCCCATCCTGTCGGCGTCGCCGTCATACGCGATCCCGAGGTCGGCGGACGAAACCTTTATCATCTCTGTCAGCGCTTCAAGGTTCCCGGGCACAACAGGGTCCGGGTGGTGGTTGGGGAAATTACCGTCCGGCTCGCAGAAAAGCTTCACAACCTCCGCGCCAAGGGCTTCAACTATGGCGGGCGCGACTAATCCGGCGGTACCGTTACCCGCGTCCAGAACAACCTTTATCCCGCTCAGGTCGGAAAAATCCTTTTTAAGGCAGTCCATATAGCCGTTTATGACCGGATAATGTTTTAAGCTGCCTTCCCCCCCGGCAAAAACCCCACCTTCAATAATCCTTCTGATATCCTGTATTCCATCGCCGAAAATGGTCTCGGTGCCGGCGCTCAGTTTAAAGCCGTTGTATTCAGGCGGATTGTGGCTGCCTGTGATCATAACACCGCCGTCTACTTCGAGATGATGTAGGGAAAAGTACTGGGCGGGGGTCGGGCACTCCCCGATATCGATGACATCCGCCCCTGTCGAAAGAAGCCCGCTAATAAAATTGTCCGAGATGGTTTTGGAACTTAGCCTTACGTCCCTGCCTACCGATAAAGTGATGTGGGATTTCCCCGGCAGGTTAAAGACATATGTACCGAACGCCCTGCCTATCCGCGCTGCAATACCCGGCGTAATATCTTCGTCCCATATGCCGCGTATGTCATATTGTCTGAATATTGCAGGATTAATCATCTGTCGTATTCATCTTCGAACCTCACTATATCGTCCTCTTCGATGTAGTCACCGCTCTGGACCTCTATCAGTTGCAGCAGAACCTTGCCCGGATTTTCGAGCCTGTGGCTGACTGATACAGGCACGTAAGTGGATTCATTGGGATGCAGATTAAATGATTTATCTCCGACAGTGACCATTGCCGTACCAGATACAACAACCCAGTGCTCGCTCCTGTGGTAATGGAGTTGCCGGCTCAGTTTCGCCCCCGGCTTCACAACTATCCTTTTTATCTTGTACCGGTTTCCAACTTCGAGAAGTGTGTAGGACCCCCACGGCCTGTGGACAGTGAGATGCTCAATCAGCTCTTCAGCTCCTTTTTCCCTGAGTTTGCTCACAACCTTACGGACGTCCTGTGCATCATTCTTATTACATATCAGGGTCGCGTCAGGGGTATCGACCACTACAACATTTTCCAGTCCAACAGACGCGATCAGGCGTTTCCCCGCATACAGGATCGAATTCCTTGATCCTATATCGATGACATTACCCGTAATAACATTCCCCGCCTCATCTTTTTCCGAGATGTCATCAAGGGCGCGCCAGCTTCCCACATCGCTCCAGCCTATGTCCGCCGGCATAACAGCAACCATCGGGGCCTTCTCCATAACTCCGTAATCTATTGATACGGACTTGAAGGTACTAAACACTCTGTTCAGCACCTCCTTTTCGTCCTTTTTCCCTATCGCCTTTTCAATTTCCAGCAGTCCCCTGTATAAATCCGGCATCTGATTCCTGATCTCGGTTAAAATATCGATCGCCCTCCAGACGAAGATTCCGCTGTTCCAGAGATAATCGCCGGACCTGAGATATTCCAGCGCCTTTTTCCTGCCGGGCTTTTCGACAAAACTTTCGACCCTGAAACTCTGCATATCTTCTGTTTCAGTCAGAGAAGCGCCTTTCCTGATGTAACCATAACCGGTTTCCGGTCTGTCGGGGATAATGCCTATTGTAGTTAAATAACCCTTCTGAGCAAGTTTCCCGGCCTTTTTCAGGACTTTTCTGAAATCAGCATTCCTCAGGATAACATGGTCCGAAGGCATCACTGCCATAACGGCATCAGGTGATCTCTTTTTGATATATACAGCGGCAAGACCGATTGCCGGAGCTGTATTTCTGCCTTCAGGCTCTACAATCACCTTAAAGCTGCCGGAGCCGCATGTCTCTACAAGTTGGCGCTTGATATCATAGGCGTATTTCTGTCCTGTCACAATATAGGTCTTGTCCAATGGCACACAATTATTGAGCCTTTCAACCGTCTGCTGTATCATGGTCGAGTCTCCGAATACACGAAGCAGTTGTTTGGGCGTAGCTTCCCTGCTTAGCGGCCAGAAACGTGTCCCACTTCCTCCGGCAAGTATTACCGCGTACATATCTCCTCCCTGGTTTTACTTTTCAAAAACCATTCGTATGTCATCCTGATACCGGCTTCAAGGCCTATCCTCGGGGTCCAGCCCAAAGATTTGAGCTTACCGGTATCCAGCAGTTTTTTCGGAGTACCGTCAGGTTTAGACGGATTCCATGCTATTTTCCCGTCAAAGCCGACTATTCCCTTTATTAACCCGGCCAGTTCTTTGATCGTCAAATCCTCACCCACCCCGATATTAATGATTGAAGCAGGGGGCCTGATCACAGGAAAAAGTTTTTTTTCATCCAGATTCATTAAGAACAGACAGGCGTCGGCAAGGTCGTCCACGTGGAGGAACTCTCTGCGAGGAGAGCCGGTACCCCATAGCTCAACCGTGTTTTGTATTGGTGAGGAACCGGAAGGTGCTTTGTCATTAGCCTTCTCCATATGAACCTTCGCCTCATGGAACTTCCTGATCATCGCCGGCAGCACGTGGGATGTTTCGAGATCAAAATTATCATTCATACCGTACAGGTTCGTGGGCATCGCCGAGATATAATTTGTTCCGTACTGCCTGTTATAAGACTGGCACATCTTTATCCCGGCTATCTTTGCTATGGCGTACGGCTCATTCGTCGGCTCGAGACTACCTGTTAACAGGCATTCCTCTTTCATCGGCTGTTCCGCAAGCCTGGGATATATACATGAGCTTCCAAGGAAAAGGAGTTTTCGGACGCCGCTCAGATATGACGAATGTATAACATTGGTCTCTATCATCAGGTTTCTGTAAATAAACTCGGCGGGGTATCTGTTGTTGGCCATGATTCCGCCCACCTTTGCGGCTGCCAGGAAAACATATTCCGGCCTTTCGGTCCCGAAGAATTTCCCGACATCCGGCTGTCTGGTGAGATCAAGCTCACTGCTGGTCCGGGTTATTATATTTTCATACCCATCGGCTTCAAGCCTGCGCAGTATGGCCGAACCTACAAGACCGCGATGCCCTGCAATGAAGATTCTGGAAGATTTATCCATGGTTTTGTCCATAAATGCTTATATCGTGTCGTTACCTTACCGGCATATTATTCTGATTAAGCAGCAATTCCTTTTCAGCCAGTTTTATATCCGACTCTACCATCATCTTTATTAATTCGGGCAGTTTAACCCTGGACCGCCAGCCGAGTTTATCCCTGGCCTTTGATGCGTCTCCCAGCAGAATATCGACTTCCGTCGGCCTGAAATATCGCGGATCAATAGACACAACGGTATCACCGGCCTTAATTTTCGACATTGAGGCCAGCCGGTCGGTATCCAGAGAGCCGGCAATGCCCTTTTCCTTTAATCCCTTTCCCTTCCATACTATCTCTATGCCGATTTCTTTAAATGTCTCTTCGATAAATTCGCGAACGGAATGGGTTTCACCAGTAGCGATGACATAATCATCGGGTTCTTTCTGCTGAAGCATAAGCCACATCGCCTCTACATAGTCGCCCGCGAATCCCCAGTCGCGTTTCGCGTCAAGATTCCCTATATAGAGTCTTTTCTGGAGCCCGAATTTAATCCGGCCCGCAGCCATTGTGATCTTTCTCGACACAAATGTTTCACCCCTGGTGGGCGACTCATGATTGAATAGTATCCCGTTACTGGCGTGCATGCCATACGCCTCGCGATAATTTACGACGATCCAGTAGGCATAGAGTTTGGCCGCCGCATACGGACTTCTGGGATAAAAAGGAGTGGTCTCCCTCTGTGGCGCCTCACGGGCCTGGCCAAAAAGCTCGCTTGTTGAAGCCTGATAGAACCTCACCTTTTTGGTCATACCTAACACCCTCAATGCCTCAAGAAGTCTGAGAGTACCCAGGGCGTCACTGTTCGCGGTATATTCAGGCGTCTCAAAAGAGACCTTCACATGAGATTGAGCGGCAAGATTATATATCTCGTCAGGCTGGGTCTCCTGGATGACCCTTATAAGGTTTGTCGCATCGGTTAGGTCTCCGTAATGCATGAAGAATTTTGGGCGGCCTTCATGCGGGTCCTGATAAAGATAGTCGACTCTCTGAGTATTAAAAAGAGACGATCTCCGTTTAATTCCATTGACAATGTAACCTTTTTTCAGTAAAAACTCGGCAAGATATGCTCCATCCTGTCCTGTGATGCCGGTAATCAGAGCAGTTTTCATTGTCCAGGCCTCCCCATGTATTATTTTGTGGTTGACGGAGCAAGCAGCAAATTCAATATCATGATTATATCAGATAAAGAATTTTCCAGTCGAGCAGTTTGCTATATCCCGGCGCTTCCAGTATCCGGCGAAAACTCCGGTCACATTGTCCTGACAGGCTCCGGAGCTGCAATCCGGAATAATGAAAAAAAACTATACTGATTACCCCGCGTCACCTTGCTCCCATCCCGAAAAGAACAACCCGTACCGTTCTTAGCAATATATGAAGATCAAGAAAGGGGGAAAGATTTTTCATATAATAAATATCATACTGAAGTTTCTCTATCGCATCTTCTTTTGACGCGCCGTAACGATAGTTTACCTGGGCCCAGCCGGTAATTCCCGGCCTTATCGCGTGCCTGAGATGATAAAAAGGGATCTCATTGTTGAGCAGGTCCACAAATTCAGGCCGTTCGGGTCTCGGGCCGATAAAGCTCATGTCACCCTTTAGCACATTCCACATCTGGGGGATTTCATCCATCCTGGTCTTCCTTATGAGTCTCCCGACTCCTGTCACCCTCGGGTCGTCTTCCTGAGCCCATATCGCGCCGTTTGATTCGGCATTTTTTATCATCGAGCGAAACTTGATGATCTCGTATATCTTTCCGTCGATACCGACCCTTTTCTGCCTGAATAATACCGGTCCCCTGGAATCAAGTTTTATTGCAACAGAGACAGCCATCATTACAGGCAATGATACAATCAACCCGGTAAATGAGAGTGCTATGTCAATCAGCCTCTTAACGTTTTTCGTATAGATATTGCTGTCCATTCCATGCAGATGATTATATACAAACCAGTTGTCCGTTATATGGTCGACAGGCAGCTTGCCGGTCAGTCTCTGATATAAAGAAGGCATATCATATACTTCAATGCCTTTTGTTTTAGCGTGGACAACGGCTTTAAGGAGTTTACTGCTTTTTTCGTGGGTTATGGCGATGACGATGGCGTCGATTTCATCTCTCTCCGCCAGATCAACAACAAGACTGCTGGGGCCGGCAACGACCTGGTCACCTATCCGCTGATTCCATTTTCGGGGGTCATCGTCAAAAATCCCCTTCACCACATAATCGTTCTTCCTGCGTAATACTCCATAAATCGCCTCTCCCGCCTCTCCCGCCCCCATAATGGAGATGGCCTTAGGCCTCTTGGTATCCGCAAAGACTGTCTGGAAAAATATTCTCCAGAGATATGTCCCGGAAGGTATCATAAGCATATTGATAAAAGAGAT
>JAYWMP010000012.1:0-15829 GCA_035873255.1 Nitrospirota bacterium | reverse complement strand
TATGCGCCTTGCTGGGAAATAACGGAATGCTCTGAAGAGAGAAAAAACAAATGTTATGCTTCCCTGGACAAGACAAAACCCTGCTGGGAATTAAACAGGATGATATGCAACAGGGATTCAGGCAAGATATGCGAAGATTGTATTGTCTACCTGTCCAGGAAAACCAATACCAAATAAGCTGTTATCTCTTGATTTATTAATGTCAAAATGGACCTTTTGAGCCTGAGGGGCAAGTAGTAGTCAGTGCTGAAGGGCCTGAAATCATCCATGTATTTCAACGGGCCATGCTTTATAACAGATAAAAAACACGTCAGTATTTCCGTTTATGACGTGGTCTTTAATATTCTGACGTCCGGAATAAAGTTCATTCAGTACAGGGAGAAAGAAAAGCCACGGCGACGGATATATGAAGAAGCGATAGAGCTTCGACGGTTGACGCGCGACTTCAATGCGGTTTTGATAATTAACGACCATGCGGATATTGCTCTTGCAGTCGATGCCGACGGTGTCCATCTCGGACAGGAAGACCTTCCTCTAAACGCGGCCAGAAAAATCATGGGTGGAAAAATAATCGGAATTTCAACCCACAACCTCGAACAGGCAAAGGCCGCGGCAGCCGGCGGCGCGGATTACATCGGTTTCGGCCCCATATTTCATACCACGACAAAGGATGCCGGAAAGCCGGTGGGTATTGATGGTCTGAGGCTCGCAAAAAAGAACGTAAACATACCAGTAGTGGCGATCGGGGGGATCAACCTGGATAATATCGAAGCAGTATTAAGCGCCGGGGCTGACTCGGTAGCGGTTGCGTCAGCGATCTGCAGAGGTGATTTAATCAAAAACGCAGAGAGGTTTATGCGCTTTCTTGGCCGGCAACAGGGCTGAACAGGCGGCATCGCGCTGCAGAAGCTTTTTCCCGGATATACCCGCCTTAAAAAACTTTCCGCGGCCATCGTTTTTTAAAATTTGTGATTTTAATGTATAATTTTACAGCCTGATGGGTGTCTCGGAAAATGAAACTGTAAAAAAGAGACGTTAAGATAAAATCGTCTTTTCTGCTTTTGTAAAAATATCCGGGGGTATATGCATGGGAAAATATAATCTTGTCAGTTTTTCGGGCATATTTATCATGATCGGTATTGCCTGGCTCTTCTCGTCTGATAAGAGAAACATGAACTGGAAGGTGATAATCTGGGGCCTTATCCTCCAGATGCTGGTGGCCCTGTTTATTTTCGTTGTGCCGGCGGGCGCAAAAGTTTTTATCTTCGTGAATGACTTTGTAGTGAAAATCCTGGATGCCGCCACGGCCGGATCGAGATTTGTCTTCGGCAGACTGGCCCTTCCACCCGGGACAGCCAATGAGGCAGGGGAGACCTCGCTCGGGTTTTTTCTGGCGTTCCAGGCCCTCCCGTCAATCATCTTTTTCTCATCGCTCATGTCGATTCTCTATTTCTTTAATATTATGCCCCGGATTATCCGTGGATTCGCTTTCATCTTTACAGGATTGATGAAAATTTCCGGCGCTGAGTCCCTTGTGGCCGCAAGCAATATATTCGTCGGGATTGAATCGGCGCTGACCATCAGGCCGCACCTGAATAAAATGACCCGGTCGGAACTCTGCACTGTCCTGTCCGTCGGCATGGCGACTGTTGCTTCAAACGTCCTTGCTGTATACGTCTTCAGTCTGAAAAGCCAGTTTCCGGGAATCGCCGGCCACCTGGTTTCCGCCTCGTTGCTGTCGGCTCCGGCCGCGCTCCTTATGTCCAAAGTCATATTGCCGGAATCGGAACAGCCTGAAACATTAGGCAAGGCAGTTCATCCGGATTATGTGAAAGAAAACAACCTGTTCGAAGCGATCATTAACGGCGCGAACACCGGGGTCAAGGTGCTTGTGGGTATTGTCGCGCTGCTTATGGCTGTATTAGGCCTGGTCGCTGTTGCAGATATGTTTCTGGCCGTAATAGGCGGGCAGGTCAATTCGGTTTATGGGTTTAACATTGACTGGACACTTAAAGGCATCATGGGATATCTCTTTTATCCTCTGACCCTGATTCTGGGAGTGCCGCCATCGGACGCGGGTATAATCTCAAAAATTATCGGTGAGAAAATAATCGTCACGGAGGTTGTAGCCTACCAGGACCTGGCGCTGGTCATGGAACAAAACCTGCTTCAGCACCCGCGTTCAGCCCTGATTGCCGCTTACGCGCTATGCGGATTCACTCACCTGGCTTCCATGGCTATTTTTGTCGGCGGCCTGACCGCGCTCGCACCGGAGAGGACGCGGGTGATATCCGGTGTCGCCATCAGGGCGCTGATCGCCGCAACACTGGCCTGCCTGATGACGGCCTGCGTCGCAGGGACGTTCTTCACGAACAAATCGGTTCTGTTTGGGCCCTGAGGCATTTCGAGTCCCCAGTGGTATCGCGTGCAGGAATAAACAGATTGCGGGTCTATATCCTCCCAAAAATGCATTTCACGGGTCCTCCCTCAGCTGTTCGATCCCTTCTTCCATGTCCTTCGGCAGCGCGCTTTTAAATTCAATGTATCGCCCGGTCGCCGGATGGGAAAAGCCGAGCAGTTCCGCGTGGAGCATCTGCCTCGGGAACCTGATTTTTTTATTTTTACGTTCGAGACAGGTTTTCCGGCCATAAACTTTATCTCCAAGCACCGGGTGACCGACAGACGCAAAATGCACCCTGATCTGATGCGTCCTGCCCGTACCAAGTTTTGCTTCCACTAATGTCGCGCCCTTAAACCTCTCGATGACATTCCAGGTTGTGACCGCCTCTTTGCCCCTTCTGGCCTTTGTGGACATCTTCTTCCTGTCCGACTCCGACCGGCCGATCCTCAGGGAGATTTTTCCTCTGTCTTTTTCCATATTCCCGTATAAGATAGCGATATACCTTCTGGTTATTGTCCTCTCTTTAAATTGATCGATAAGACTGTAATACGCCCCGTTCTCAACCGCCACCACCATAACGCCCGAGGTGTCTTTGTCCAGCCTGTGCACAATCCCCGGCCTTAGCGGGGCGCCGATTGACGCGAGCTTCCCGCAGTTGAAGGCTATGGCGTTCATGAGTGTCCCGCTTCTGTGTCCCGCCGCCGGATAAACAACAAGGCCCGGAGGTTTATTCACCACGACAACCGAATCATCCATATATATTATTTCGACCGGTATGTCTTCCGGAACCAGGCCGGTCGTCTCGTCAGGGATTGTTATATAAATCACATCGCCCGGCTTTGTCCTGTAGTTCGGTTTAATTACGAGATTATTTACCGAGAGAAGACCTTTTTCTATAAAACGCTGTATCTGTGAGCGTGTTATGCCGGAAATTTCCGATGCCTGCAGATCGATCCGCTTTCCGGCGTCTCCATCCGTGATATGAAATTCGAGCTCTCTCATGGCTGTCTGCTACGGAAGGTCCTTCTTTGCGGCCTGCTTCGGGTTGTCCCCATCAGGCTGATAATGGCTCCGGACAAATTTTATCTCGTCATCCACCGTCCGGACTTTTCCGCTGAGTTTAGCATCAAGCAGTTTCCTTAAGATTTTTGAATAGACGGGTCCGGGCGTAAAACCCATCTTCTTCAAATCTTCGCCGGTAAGAACCGGTTTAATCTTCCTCAGTTCCACGAGAAATTGTGATATTTCCTTCTTCCTGTTCGCGTCTTTTGTTGCGGCCATCGAAAAAAGTATTATCTCTATTTTTGCATTTTCGAGGAGATGGTAGAGACGGACAGGATTTTTCACTGGAAGTTTCCCCAGTATCACGGCGGACTTCGACATGCCATTAAGGATCAGCTCCTTGATTCCGGGCGGGGTCGAGAGTCTCTCAAGCGCCTCTTTCCTGTCATCGTCATTAAGCCTCGAAAGAAGGGCCATCAGGTACAGGACCCCCATGTCGGCCTTTTCTTCCATGTAAAGCAGGTTGTACCAGGCCAGAGTTTCATTCATGGACACAAGGGTCGCCTCAAGCTTTTTATCGAATACCAGCTTCTGGTTTATTACCCGGAGAAGACCTAAATCAGAAAGCCTTTTTAAAGTCCTGACGGGATTTGTCTCTCTGAACGCGATAAAAAGCTCCTCGCAGAGCCTGGAGCCGGAAAGCTTCCCGAACAGATTCAGTTTTATCGCTGATTTTATCAGGTTTTCGGTATGTTTGCTGATTTTAAACCCGAATCTCTCCGAAAATCTCACCGCCCGGAACGCGCGGGTCGGGTCTTCGATACAGCTGAGGTTATGAAGCACCCTTATAGTCTTTTCCTTTATATCACGCTGTCCCCCGAAGAAATCGATTAGCAGCCCGAAGTCTTTTGGATTCAGTTTTATCGCAAGCGCGTTAATTGTGAAGTCCCTTCTGTAAAGATCTTTTTTTATCGAGGAGGTCTCGACCGTCGGCAGCGCGGCCGGGGATTCATAGTATTCAGTCCTTGCAGTCGCGATATCAACCCTTAATTCGTCTTTGATTATCCGGGCGGTGCCGAAGCTTCTGTGGTATCTCACGGATGCCTTTAATCTCTCACTTAATTCCTTCGCAAACAATATGCCGTCTCCTTCGATCACTATATCTATGTCCAGATTCTCCTGGCCGAGGAGCATATCACGAACCGTCCCTCCCACCAGATAGGCGCTGAAGCCCATGCTGTCAGCCAGTTCTCCAGAGACCCTGAGCAATTCGAAGATCTCCACTGGAAACCGTTCTTTTATCCATGACAACAGGTTCCTTCCCACGACCGGTTTGTCTGTTATACCCTCTTTATCTATATGCCGCCTTCTGAGGAATTCTTCATAAAGCACCCTGAGCAGGTCTGTCCTGGTGATGGCGCCTGTTATCTGGCCGTCTTTTATTACCGGCATAAACCTTTGATTCTGCTCTATCATAATCTTCTCAATGTCTCTGGCCGGGGTATCCGGCCCCACTGTGATCGCATCGGTGGTAGTGAATTCCATGCATCTATGATTTTTGAAACCATGAAACAACGCTTTTTCCACCGTCTCCCTCGATATCAGGCCGAAATACCTTCCATCCTTCCGGACCGGGAGTACATTGACGCCGTACTTTGTCAGGATGTCTTCCGCCTCTTTTATGGTGCTGTCCCACTGCATCGTGATTACAGGACTGGTCATTATGTCGGAGGCAACCTTGACGGGTTTTACGTGGCCGGGTAAAAGTCCGGTTATCCTGTCCGCGACAACCTCGATCGAGGCCTCTTTTATTGTCGCCGAGGCGGCGTTTGGATGCCCACCTCCACCGAACTCCTCCATCAGCCCCGCAACATTGAGTTCAGCGACCCTGCTCCTCGCCACTATTAATATCTTGTCCTCCATGCCCAGTATAAGAATTCCGGCGTCAATATCCTCTATATCCATTATCCTGTGGACGAGATGCGCCGCGTCCCCTACATAGGTCTCACGGTATGCCTTTGCTATCATGATTTTTATGCCACTAAGGACGATCTCTCTGGATGATTTAACAAGCTCATTGAGGAGATCCAGCTCTTCCGCTCCGAACTCCACCTTAAGGAAGTTGGAAACGATATTCAGGTTCGCACCTTTTCTCAACAGGTATGAAACTGCAAGCAGGTCCCTTTCGGTTGTTGAAGGAAAAAGCAGACGACCGGTCTCTTCATATATGCCGAGCGCAAGAATTGTCGCCTCCATCGGAGTGGGAGGCAGTTTTTTGTTTTTAAGCAATTCCGTAAAGATCGTGGCGGTAGCTCCTACATCTTCAATCTTCTCGATCTCTCCCCTGATATCTCCTTTTACTAATGGATGGTGGTCATAGATATGGATTTCAAGGTCCCTCTTCGACAGCAGTTTCGCCAACGGACCGATCCTGCCGGGTTTTTTCGTGTCGACTATAATTAATTTCGTCACCCCTGAAAAATCGATCTCTTTTAAGCGCTTAATCTCAACCGGGTTGAATACATCGATGAAGTCTCTCAGCTTTCGCTCCTGCGACCCGGGGAAGACCAGCTTGGCATGAGGGTATAATTTTTTCGCCGCAACCATTGAGGCAAGAGAGTCAAAGTCGGCGTTTAAATGTGACGTTATTATCTCCACTATATATTCTTAGCAGTTCCGGGATTGGAATACAACTCAAGTCGGCTTTGCCGGACCACAACGGGGCTTTCCCGGCGTATCTCCGGATCCGGGTTTATTTCCATACTCCGCGGCTATTTACTGTAAACTACTACCCGGTCCCGCCCGCTTTCTTTTGCGGTAAAAAGCGCATCGTCAGCATATGTAATGAGGTCATCGTGCGTTGTGATTTTTTTGTGAGGATAAACAGATATGCCGATGCTTACTGTCAGCCCTCTTTTGTACTTCATGCTTTTAAATTTATGGTCTTTAATGGATTTCCTTATCCTTTCAGCCTCCAGCAGAACACCTTTGAGCGGCGTCTGGGGCAACAGGAAGATGAATTCTTCTCCACCGTACCTCGCCAGTACATCGCTCTTGCGGGAATGCTTTCTGAGCAGCTGGGCGAATTCTTTCAGCACCCTGTCTCCTGTTTTATGGCCGTAAGCGTCGTTAATCTTCTTGAAGTGGTCTATGTCTACCATCAGGCAGCCTATCGGCTGTGAGTATCTCTGGCAGCGGCTGAACTCTTCGATGATGCGATGGTAAAAATACCTGATGTTATATATGCCCGTAAGGTAATCGGTAATAGCAAGTTTTTCGAGCCTGGTTTTTTCGTCTTCCGCCTGTTCAAACAGGAAGGCGTTATAAAGCGCGTTCGCCGATGCATTGGCAATTGCGTTTAAGAGTTTGATCTCATTCCCAGTGAAGGTCTGTCCTTTCCTTGATGTTCTGAGCAAAAGCGTCCCTATCACCTTTTCACGGAAAATAATCGGTATAACAAGTATGGAGCGGATACCCAGCTGCATAAGAATGTCCCTGACTTTCCGCATTATGGGGTCGGTGGTAATGTCATCCACAATAACAGGTTTTTTTGAGATAAGGGCCTCTGTTATCTCGGGATATTTCTTCAGATTGAGCCTTATCCCGGTCAGATTCGGGTCCTCGAAGGTGGCGACAACAAATGCGTTTCTATGTATCCAGTCCACTCTGACGATTGAGCACCTTGTCACATGCATAATTTTAGCGATCTGTTCAACAATCTTGAAAAGTATCTCTTTTGGATCAAGGGAATCCGAAATTAACTGCGTAACGCAGGTGATCACCTCGAGTTCCTGCATCTCGTTCTTCATCTTTTCGATCAGGTCTTTGCCCAATATGATGCTTTCAAGCTTATACTCAAGATCTCTTTCGAGGTACGGCTTGTAGATATACCTGCTTACATGATGAACAACAGCGTTTTCGACGCCTTTTTTAATATTTCCGGTAACAATAGCGATGGAGGGGAACCTGGTTATTCTGTCGGAAACTACCTCCAGGAATGGTTCTTCGACAATAACAGCTAAAGGCCGTCTTTCGGTTATACGCCTTATAAAAGATTGAGCGCTTTTATAGTACCTTGGATTATAGATATGTACGTTATTGAAGAAATTCTGAAGAAATTTCAATAAAACATCATTTTGGACCAGCACCGCAACTTCTTTCTTGATCATGCTCTCCACCAAGTCAACCCAGGATAATATACATCTTTATGTCTGGTATATTATCCTGATTTATTTATGCTGTGTCAAAATAAGAACCGACCAGGCACTCTCCATGAAAAATTCATCCTGTTCTGCTGAGGGAGCATGTTACCTGTTTGAAAATCAAGGATTATTTTGATAACAGCGCATAAATTTTCCGTGGGATTATCTCTGATCTCCAGCCGGCTGGACACTATCCTTCCACCGTGATGGCCTCAACCGGGCAGTTCTCCCCGGCAGCTTCACAACAGCCGACAAATTCACACGCCCCGGCATCCATCACCTCTGCTATGCCAACGGCTTCATCAAGATGAAACACGGCAGGGCATATCTCCTCACACGCGCCGCAGCCTATGCACAGCTCCGGGTCAATAGCAACGTTCATTACATCTCCTCGATTACAGCGGCAGCCAGAAGAGGGAACATGATTTCATGGTGCCCTGTTAAGGCATAGTTCCGTCCACTCTCAAGTGTCGGCCTTCTGAGGACATTCTCCCTGGGCCTGTAATGCTGTATAAAATCCATATTAACTGTTGTTATGTTCTGCACCCTGTTTCCGAGATTTCTTGCGATGTTCAGGCATTTGAGAAAGACTTCGGGCAATATAACAGCCGATCCCAGATTTATATACACGCCTCCTTCAAGGTCTGCTATAACCGAAGCCAGCAGCCTGAAATCATCCATGCTGCCTTTGCCTATCGCCGCGCCGTCGGCTTCGGGATGCATATGTATTATATCGGTGCCCAGAGCGACATGCACCGTCAGCGGCATATCCAGGTCATACGCGCACGCAAATATGCTTTTTTCCCTGAACTGAAACTTCCCATTGTAAATATATTCTCCGATGGCCTTTCCGATCCCGTAACCTTTTTTTATTCCACTGTTAATCGCAAGATTTACTCCCCTGCCCGTATCTTTCGCCATGCCGAAAGAGCCCGAGCAGAGTTCCGCCGCCACATCCTCGGATGTATGGCCGGCCAGTGCGATCTCGAAATCGTGGATAGCGCCCGCACCGTTTACTGCTATGGCTGTTATGACCTCTTTTTTCATCAGTTCTATAATTAACGGAGAAAGCCCCAGCTTTACCGGATGAGCGCCCATCCCCAGAATAACAGGTCTCCGGTCCGCCCTTGCCGAAACTATGGCCTTTACTACCGACCTGAAGTCTTTCGCGGCATAAACATCCGGCAGTTTATCCAGGAATTCATGCACAGTCCCACCCTTGACAGGAGCTCCAGCAAAAGACTTTATGTTGACCATGCTCTTCCTGCTGCACAGTGAATATGATTTTACTGATTTCAGTGAAACGGGATAATACTTTTTCATAGAATAAATTTTACCATATAACAGCCATTACTGAACACCAAGCATTGCGGGATTTTTCAGCAGTTCCGCCGGCTCTTTCCGCAACCTTGAACATTGAACTTCTTTTATCCGTTACGCTATGCGCTGCTGCTTTTCAAAAAACCGTTTGTCTTTTTGTCGTTGTTCCTGCTATGCGCGCCATGCGTCTTTATCCGTTGCGCTGCTGTTTTTCAGGGTCAGGAGACTTTTATGTCATATGCCTTGATCTTGCGGTGGAGATTGCTTCTCTCGATATCAAGCACCTCGGCGGTCCTTGATATATTCCAGGCATTCTCCCGCAGTTTTCTGGTTATAAAATCTTTCTCAAAAGAATCCCTGGCATCCCTGAGCGTCCTGAGCGCAAAGTAGTCGGAACCGGATGAATCGCCCATAACGATATCGGCCTTGGTGATTGTGGTCGAGGGAGTCATGATGACAAGCCGCTCCAATATATTTTTAAGCTCCCTGATGTTTCCGGGCCATGCGTGTTTCTGGAGAATCCTGACCGCTTCCGGCACAATCGTCTTCGGCTGCTGCCTGTACTCGGAGGCGAACATCCGGAGGAAATGCTCGACCAGCACCGGGATGTCCTCGGCCCTCTCCTTGAGCGCCGGGACCTTTATGGGAATGACATTCAACCTGAAAAAGAGGTCGCTCCTGAAATTGCCGTTTTTTACCTCTTCATCGAGGTGCTTGTTTGTGGCTGAAATGATCCTTACATCAACCTTGATATTTTTATCTCCCCCGACACGCTGGAATTCCTGGGTCTCGACAACCCTCAGGACCTTCGCCTGTGTCTGTAACGACATATCTCCAATCTCATCAAGGAAGAGCGTGCCCCCGTCGGCAAGTTCGAACTTGCCCTTTTTCTTCTCAAAAGCGCCCGTAAACGAACCCTTCTCATGGCCGAACAATTCACTCTCGATCAATTCCTGCGGGATCGCGGCGCAGTTCACCTCTACAAACGGCCGGCCGGCCCTCGGGCTGTTCTCATGCAGAAGGTGTGCGACGAGTTCCTTGCCGGAACCGCTTTCGCCGAGTATCAGGACCCTGCTGTTACTGGCGGCAGCCAGTTTTATCTGTCCCCTGAGCTGCTTCATCTTTGCCGAATCGCCTACCAGTTGCCATTTTTTAAGGAGATTTTCGCGGAGATTTCTGTTTTCTATCTCCAGATTTTTTTTCTCGAGGGCCCTGTTGACCGCCAAAAGAATCTTTTCCATCGAAAGCGGCTTCTCAAGAAAATCATATGCCCCGATCTTCGTGGCCTTCACCGCAAGCTCGACATTGGCATGCCCGGAAATGATTATCACGGGGAGTTCGGGATTGAACTCCCTGATCCCTTTCATCGTCTCGATACCGTCCATGCCCGAAAGCCAGACGTCGAGAATAACAATGTCGGGAGCAGCCTCTCTCGCAAGGCTCAACGCCTTTTCACCCGAACCGGCGGTGACCGGTTCAAATCCTTCATCCTCGAATATCCCCGAAAGGGTCTCCCTGATCGCCTCTTCATCGTCAACTATCATTACAACCGGTTTCGGCATCTAACCTTCCTTTATAGGCAGTTCTATGGCAAATATTGTGCCTCTTGGCTTATTGTCCTTTATTCTTATATAGCCCCTGTGTTCCGTTATCACCCTGCCGGCTATCGCAAGGCCGAGTCCAGTGCCGTCTTTTTTGGTGGAGAAATAAGGCAGGAATAACTTCTCCTTGTCTTCTCCAAGTATGCCGGGGCCGTCGTCTTCTATATCGACATAAGCCCTGTTTGACGCAATGTCATGATTAATCGCAATATGAATTCTGCCTTTATTCTGCATAGCCTCAATCGCGTTGTCAACAATGTTTATAATGACTCTCTTGAACTGCTCGGGGTCCAGTTCAACCGGCGGTTCGTCTTCCTGCTTTGAGACCCTGATCTCCAGTTCTTTGTAATCTTTATACAGGTTGGCGATACCCTCTATAATAGTAGAAATCAGGACCGGACTTTTATTTATTTCCGGCATCTTGCCGAACCTCGAGAATTCATTGACAAGCCTTTTCAAGCTTTCGACTTCTTTGATTATGGTCTTTGTGGAGCGTTCAAAAACCTTCCCGAAATCATCATCCCTGTTCTGCCATTTCTTGATCATATGGTCTGTCGAAAGCTTTATGGGCGTCAACGGGTTTTTAATTTCATGCGCCACCCTCCTGGCGACTTCCTCCCATGCAAGAGCTTTCTGCGCCCTCACAATCTCCGTGAGATCATCAAAAACAACAATGGTGCCGAGGAAGTTTTCTCTATCCATCAGGCTGGTGATAAAAACCCTCAATAATATTCTTTTGTCATTGATATTAGCCCTGATCTCCTTTTCTACTCCCTTGAATTCTTTTATCCGTATGTTTTTGACCGTCTTTTTCAGTTCCTCGGAATTCAGCATTGATAACAGGACCATATAATTTTTGTTAAGTATCTCTTCTGGAGTTATATTCAGAATCGCGCATGCCGCGCTGTTAACCGTCAGTATGTTTCCCGCCGTATCCAGGGAAATAACGCCGGAATTGATGTTTTCGAGTATGTTTTCGATGATGAGCCTCCGCCTGTCCGACTCCAGGTACGCATACTGCAGGGACTCCTTGCCCGCCTTCATCTCTTTCACCATATGGTTAAAAGAACGGACGAGCAGTCCGATCTCGTCGTCCCTGTTGATATCTATCTCGATATCAAGATTGCCTTTGGCCACCTGCTCGGTTGAACGGGCGAGGGCCTGTATCGGATCGGTAATGCCGCGTGATATTCTGAGGGCGACCCATAAGGCCATAAACACTATCAGCGAAGTAAAAAAGATCAGTATCAGGAGATAGTTCATTTTTATCGGGGATTTCCATGATTCCAGTGTCAGGTAGTTCTTGTATGTCTCTTTTATCTTCTCGGCGTTTCTGCTGATATCTCCACTCATAAAAGATTCAACTATAACCACTCCAGTCTGCTTTTTTCCGTCATATTCCGGGACTACAGCCCTTATGAAGTCTCCGTCGGCGCCTGTTATTACTTCCGTGGCGGATTTTCCGTTAAATCCCGCCGTGACTGTTTCGGTAGCATCTTCAGGTATATCCTTAAGACGCCGTACAGTGTAATTATCAGGCACCCGCTTGCCGGAAACAAGCGCTTTGGCGAACAGAAGGGTCTGCTCCCGCTGCATTTCATACACGGATTTTGCAATCTCGACAGACTGGTCCAGTGGCTCTTTTATCTGCGGGTCAAACCATCTGTCAAGATAGTTTGTGACGATGCCGCTTGATATAATAAAGAGGAATGCCGAAGGGATCAGGGTGAGTCCGACGAGCACAACAACGAATTTTGTTTTGAATTTATAGCCAGGGACCCTGTGTTTTCTTTCGAGGTATATCTTCACAAGGCTCTTGCCGACAAAAAACATCAGCACAAGCATGGCGAGCAGGTTCAGATTCAAAAGGACAAACAGCATGAGTTTTGTCAGGAAAGGTACGTTTTCTATCCCCATGTAATGAATTTCTACTCCGAAGACAGCGATAATAAGAAGCGCTACCGCCACCAGAAAGACCGTATAGCGGAAATTCCTCACTTTATTCCCTTAATAACAAAATCCGCCGAGTCCTTTACCTCCCTGAATTCGTTTTCGGACAGGAAGAGAAAGATATACCTTATAACAGGTGGAATTTTGCGTATCTTTGACTCCGCGGTGATTCTCACAAAATATCTGCCTGGGTCGAGTTCCCTTGTATTTGTAAGCTTCAGGTCCCTGAACGACAATGTCCATCCGAGCATTGATTCGAGTGACCTGAACCTCTTCTCGATAATTACATTGCCGTCGAATGAAGTCGCAACATACTCTTTTTTGATGGGATCCGACTTAACCGTCCTGGAATAATACTTGCCGAGAACAAATTCATTCGGCCAGATGTTCCATATCCTGAACAGGTCGATATAAAAATTAAATTCCTTGTCAATGCCCTGCTTTATCTCCCGGATATTCTTTTCTTCGAGTTTAATCGAAAAAGTCACGTAAATATCATCATCGGCAATTGCAACTCCTGGTCCTGAAATCCCCTGTCCTTCCGAACGGGCCGGCGCAAGGACGGAGGTGATGAGCAGTAAAAATGTAATGTATAGTCTTAACATAAAGGCCAGGCAACTCCTATAAAAATTATTTCCATTATAACATACCGATTATGTATAGTATTTAGTAACAATACCGGGGCTGGAACAGAAGCCGGGGTGAAAAAAGATGCGGAAAGTTTATGATTTTTCAGAAGAATATCTGTTATTCCCTGCTTCCGACCGGTAAATTCCGGATATTTCATGGAGGTTGATTATGGAACTGAAGGCAGTATCGATAAATATTCCCTCTGACTGCAATATTATACTCGGCCAGACCCATTTTATAAAAACCGCGGAAGACCTTTATGAAATTATCGCGACAACAGTTCCTCAAGCCCAGTACGGAATTGCCTTCACAGAGGCATCAGGCCCCTGCCTTATCAGGACCGAGGGCAACAATAGCGGACTGACGGATGTCTGCGTCAAAAATCTTCAGGATATCGGGGCGGGCCATGTATTCTGCATCCTGCTCAAAGGTGCATTCCCGATCAACATTCTGAACCAGATAAAGAACTGCCCGGAAGTATGCTCTGTCTTCTGTGCGACAGCCAACCCGGTCGAGGTAATTGTGGCGGAGACGTCATCGGGAAGGGGAATAACCGGAGTCATCGACGGATTTCCTCCGAGAGGGGTTGAGACACCAGGGGACAAGGCGCAGAGAAAAGAATTTCTCAGAAAAATCGGCTATAAGCTTTAGAGGTTGAACTGCTATGAAACTACCTGACCTGAAATTTGACGAAAACGGGCTGATCCCGGCGATTATCCAGGACGCCGATAACGGTGAAGTCCTGATGCTGGCGTATATGAACGCTGAATCACTGAAAGAAACGGTATCTTCCGGCTACACACATTTCTGGTCACGTTCCAGGAAAAAGCTATGGAAAAAAGGCGAGACATCGGGACATGTCCAGGAAGTCCGGCATATGTTTTATGATTGCGACGGGGACACACTCCTGATAAAGGTGATACAGAAAGGGCCCGGCGCCTGTCATACAGGCCACAGGTCCTGTTTCTTTACCGATATCAGCGGCAGGGAGACGGCAGGCGCCGTCTTCCGGGCGGACGATGTATATGGCGGGGGAAAATGATACTTGACGATATTTACGGCGTTATCCTGGCAAGGAGGCGCAACCCTTCGCCTGATTCTTACGTGTCGGCTCTCACCGCAAAGGGCAAAGACGCGATACTCAAGAAGATCGGAGAGGAAGCAGCTGAAGTTATAATCGCCTCAAAAGGCCCGGACAAGCAGCAGGTTATACATGAAATGGCAGACTTGTGGTTCCATTGTATGGTTTTAATGGCGGAGGAGGGACTGGACCATTCGGATATCCTGAAAGAACTCGAAGACAGATTCAACAAAAAGAAGGAACAGGATACATCCGGCTGTATATTCTGCAATATAATCTCGAAAGAAACACCCGCCGGGATTATATATGAAGATGAAAATGTGACGGCATTTGAAGACATTAATCCTCAGGCGCCACTGCATGTGCTTGTCATTCCCAAAAAGCATATCCCGACATCTCTCGGCCTGACAAATAAGGACAATGAGCTTATCGGACAACTTTTTCAGGCGGCGAATAAAATAGCTACCGAAAGAGGCCTTGCGGAACGCGGTTTCCGTCTGGTCATGAACACAAACCCGGAGGCTGGCCAGAGCGTCTACCATATACATCTTCATCTGCTTGGAGGCAGGCCGATGCACTGGCCCCCCGGCTGATTAATCCTCGATGCTGGTTATAAAAGTGAGGTAAGACTTCTCGGTCGTGTCCAGTTCAATCCCCACGCCATTTTGCGCCAGGGAGGAATAGGGAGGATGCTTGTAGGTTCTTACTACCCTCCCGGTGAACGTTGTCGAACCATTGTTCGGGATGAGAAGATTTATCTTTATGATACTTCCCGGGGAATAGAATTTGGTCGTTCTGATGAACAGGCCGGTTTTTGATATATCATTTGTTATGCCGGTATGTTGCAAATCGTTGGTGCCAAAATCTACAGCCAGTCTTTTATTGATTCTCTTGCTGCGTCTCTTGTCCATAAAAAACCTCGCTTGATTCTTTTCCGGTCTAATGGTGCCGAAGGCGGGACTCGAACCCGCAAGGGTTTCCCCACACGCCCCTCAAGCGTGCGTGTCTACCAAGTTCCACCACTTCGGCATTTTAGAAATATACAACAATGACGCCGATGTTTTCAAGCAGTTAACGAAAAAAATGTTTTATTATCCAATCACACCCGCCATAAAACTCCTGGGGGGGATTGCATGGATCAAGGCAAACTGTGTGGGGCGGACGCCGGGACCAGGCTGAACTACCCATGCGATTCTCACGGAAATCATGTTGTTATATCCGTCATACCCGAAGCCTGTAACCGGACGGCAATGACGAACCTGCAATACCGGCTGACCGCAATCAATCATGGGACCGAACCGGAAGCGACGTGTGATATAATCCGGATGGAGAAAGAACTCTTTCAAATATGGGGACGAATATTTATAATAAATACTAAAGACGGCATTGCAGGCAATCCTGAAAAGGTATTGAGCTGTTACTCCAGGAGGTGAAATGGATCTGACAAAAACGATCTGCAGTATATGCGCATGGAGGGAAAACTGCCGGAAGAAGTTCTCTGTCTCCGGCAAAGATATCCGCTGTGCGGACTTTGTTAAAGATATGAGCATACAGGACAACAAACCAGGGGAGAACGAAGCAGACAGGAAAGAAGAAAACAAGGAGGGCTAAATGAGGATCAGTGAACTGGACGGCATCATCA